>JALTKC010000365.1 GCA_027076245.1 Gammaproteobacteria bacterium | reverse complement strand
ACTAAATTTATTATTTTCATCTTAATTATTTAAAAAACAGAAGAAAAAATACAGTTTTTGCAAATAAATGAATATATTGTTCTATAAAAGCCTAAGAAAACCCATAATTCTAGTGTAAAATAGCGGGTTTTCAATTTATAGAGAATCAGTGTTTCAGTTATTATGATAGAAGTAACCGGTCTAAAATCCAGAATTTCTGACATCCGCAAACGTACTGAGTTGCTTAGGGGGTATCTTTGACTATGATGCCCGCAAGGAACAACTTGAAGAAGTTAATCTGGAACTGGAATCACCTACAGTCTGGGACAATCCGGAAAATGCCCAGGCTTTAGGTCAGAAAAAAGCCTCTCTGGAAAAAATTGTTAATGGTCTGGACAGGCTCTTTAACGGCTTGTCGGACATTGATGAGCTGCTGGAAATGGCTCTGGCGGAAGAGGACGAAGAAGCCGTTCAGGATATTATTTCCGAACTGGATGAACTGGAAAAGGAAGTTTCCGATCTGGAATTCCGGCGCATGTTTTCCGGTGAAATGGATGCCAATAATGCCTTTATTGATATTCAGGCCGGTTCCGGCGGTACCGAGGCTCAGGACTGGGCCAGTATGCTGCTGCGTATGTATCTGCGCTGGGGTGAAAAAGAAGGCTTTAAAACCGAAGTGCTGGAAGTGACCGACGGTGACGTAGCGGGTATTAAGGGCGCCACCGTCAAGTTTACCGGTGAGTATGCCTTTGGCTGGTTAAGAACAGAGACCGGGGTGCATCGTCTGGTGCGTAAATCACCTTTTGATTCGGGTAACCGCCGCCATACTTCCTTTGCTTCGGTGTTTGCTTATCCGGAAGTCAGTGATGATATTGATATAGAAATTAATCCGGCGGATTTGCGCATAGATACCTATCGGGCCAGTGGAGCCGGTGGACAGCACGTTAATAAAACCGATTCTGCCATCCGTATTACCCATGTGCCGACCAATGTGGTGGTGCAGTGTCAGAATGACCGTTCCCAGCATAAGAACAAGGCCGCCGCCATGAAAATGCTTAAGGCTAAACTGTATGAGCTGGAAATTCAGAAACGCAATGCCGAAAAGCAGGAGCAGGAAGAAAACAAGTCCGATATCGGCTGGGGCAGTCAGATCCGTTCCTATGTACTGGATCAGTCCAGGATAAAGGATCTGCGTACCGGAGTGGAATCCTCCAATACCCAGGCCGTTCTGGACGGAGATTTACGACCCTTTATAGAAGCGTCTCTGAAGTCCAATTTATAATTTTTAAAACCAATACCTTATTATCAAGTGAGATAAGTTAATGTCCGAATCTGCAACAAATGAACAATCCGTTGATGAAAACAAGCTGATTGCACAGCGCCGGGAAAAACTGGCTCAGCTCAGAGAACAGGGCAATGCCTTCCCCAATCATTTTCGTCGGGATTCACTGGCCGCCAGTCTGCATGCTCAATACGACCAGTATTCCAAGGAAGAACTGGCGGAAAAGAATATCCGTGCTTCCGTGGCTGGCCGCATGATGCTGCAGAGAATTATGGGCAAAGCCAGTTTTGCGACCATCAAGGATATGTCTGGCAGTATTCAGTTATTTGTCCAGCGCGACTCATTGCCCGAAGGCTTTTATAACGAACAGTTTAAAAAATGGGATATCGGCGATATTATCGGCGCCGAAGGGGTACTGTTTAAAACCAAGACCGGTGAACTGTCGGTTAAAGTGGATAAACTGGAACTGGTCACCAAGTCTCTGCGCCCCTTGCCGGAAAAGTTTAAGGGCTTATCCAATCAGGAAACCCGCTATCGTCAGCGTTATATTGACCTGATCATGAACGATGAGACCAAACAGACCTTTATCCTGCGTTCAAAAATCATAAATTACATCCGTAATTTTATGATCCAGAAAGACTTTATGGAAGTAGAGACACCCATGATGCAGGCCATTCCCGGTGGTGCCACAGCACGTCCTTTTACCACGTATCATAATGCCCTGGATATGGAGCTATATCTGCGTATTGCCCCTGAGCTGTATTTAAAACGTCTGGTAGTGGGCGGCTTTGAACGGGTGTTTGAAATTAACCGTAACTTTAGAAACGAAGGTCTGTCCACCCGGCATAATCCTGAATTTACCATGATTGAGTTTTATCAGGCCTATGCGGATTACCGGGATTTAATGGATCTGACCGAAGAAATGCTGCGCGGCCTGGCCAGTGAGGTATTAGGTAAAACCGCTTTTCAATACCAGGGTATGACAGTGGATTTTGGCAAACCCTTTACCCGTATGAGTGTAAAAGAATCGATTCTGCACTTTAATCCCGAGTTAACAGAGACCCAGTTAGATGATATAGAGCAGGCTCGGCAGGTTGCCGAATCTCTGGGGATCCCGCTTAAGGACAGCTATGGTCTGGGCAAGGTACAGATTGAAATTTTTGAAAAAACCGTAGAACATCGTTTAATGGACCCCACCTTTATCACCGCCTATCCAACCGAAGTATCCCCTCTGGCCAGACGCAGTGATGACGATCCCTTTGTTACCGATCGCTTTGAATTCTTTGTGGGCGGACGGGAACTGGCCAATGGCTTTTCGGAATTAAACGATCCGGAAGATCAGGCCGAACGCTTCAGAAAACAGGTAGAAGAAAAAGAAGCCGGGGATGATGAAGCCATGCATTTTGATGAAGATTATATCGTGGCTCTGGAACATGGTATGCCGCCGACTGCCGGTGAAGGTATTGGTATTGACCGTCTGGTTATGTTATTAACCGATGCGCCGTCAATCCGTGATGTTTTATTATTCCCGCATATGCGACCAGAAATATCGGCTTAAAGCCTGGGAGTGCGGGCATCCTGCCCGCATTAAAACAGTTGTTTAATTAAACAACTGCTGGGTGATTTCAATTTCTTCCATAACAATATCTTCAATTTCAACCAATTCTACTTCACCAGCCAGACCCAGTTTGCAGAATGATGGAATGGTATTCCAGTCTATCTGGGCATCCGGATCATCGGTGCCTTCCAGGTTTTGCAGCTTGGCGACAATGACCACATCTACATAATCGACCTGGTCGCTATTATAGCTGTAATTGTTATGCTCTTTGGCTACCCTGATCATTTCTTCAGAGAAGTTCCAGCTTTCCATAATGGATGCGCCGATAGGACCGGACAGGCGTTTGAGCAGAGAGGCAAAAATTTCTTCATCCTGTAACAGAGCTGGGATCTCCTCAGCGCGGGTCAGGATGGGCAAAGCACCAATATTATGCACCAGACCGGCCAGCATGGCCTGATCAGGTTTAAGTTTGGTAAAATGGCTGGCCATAACGGAGGCGATAGAAGCCACCTGGGTACTCTGTGACCAGATGGACTGCATGTATTTTTCAGTCAGAGGATGAGTTGCCTGAAAGATTTGCTCCATAGCCATGGTGGTGACCATAGACTTAACCAGAGCATGTCCCATACGGGTAATGGCCTGATCCACCGTTTCGGTTTTCTGACTGCCTCGCAGTAATGGGCTATTGGCTACCTGAATCATCCGGGCCGCAATAGCCGGGTCTTCAGAAATGACTTCCGCTATCTGTTTGGCACTGGCATCTTCATCAGAGACCGCATCACGGATTTTCAGTGCAATTTCGGGCAGGGTAGGCAATACCAGTTTCTGTTTTTCCAGATCATCCAGTAATGCGACGTAAAATTTATCTTCAAGAACCTTATTGCTCAATTTTGATCCTTTTTAAAAAATAGATTAACGGTCCGGTCTGTCAGTATTTATAGCACAATGTCTGGAAATCGCCAGTAAAATTTACCCTATCTGTTTTATTCAGTTGTAACAGAATAGGGCAGTTCCTGTATGTTTAATGGCTGCTGCATGGTTTCGTCCAGGAAAATATCCTGCTTTTCAACAGCCTCATTGGTGATAACAGCCAGCAAAGTCACTTTTCCTGGAGCGGAGAACTGTGCATCAACAATATTGCCTGCACCCTGACCGCTGGTTGAGGAG
>JALTKC010000364.1:2460-3990 GCA_027076245.1 Gammaproteobacteria bacterium | reverse complement strand
TCCCGACCCGACGAATCCCGATACGGAAATCAATGTTGCGGTACTTGTCAATGTATACAGGAAAAAATGGGCGCCTGCCGAAAGCCTGTTGAACGATATCGCCGGCATCGTCGAGGATGCATCGATTCCCGCAACCTATGACCTTTTTGATGCAGACTATCGCTGTGTTTCCGGCCCCACATTGGCAACCGGCGGTTGATCACTCTGACAAACCGGCGTACCGGGGGGGGTATTTTCAGGTTCGTCACGCAAATGTGTGCACGGTTTTCGGTAAAGGCAGGTCCGCCATGCAGTGATACAGGTTCCGGATATAGCTTTTGGCCGTCCGGAATCCATATGCCTTGTGGCTGATTACCTTTGCCTTGTTGTTCAGTCCTTCCACAGTACCGTTGTGGATGGGCATGCGGAAATAGTTCATCAGGCCATCCTGGTGGCGTCGGAGCATCCAGGAAAAGTCCCGCATGGGTTTGAGCCGGGAATGGGTTGCCCACCAGAACCAGCGATCAAGATAGCGTTTGACCCATCCGGCATAGGTATAGGACCAGAATTCACGAAAGGCTTCCTTGAGCAGGTAGGCACGATTGCTGCTGAAAATTTCGAGGACCTTCGGTGTCTTAATCCCTTCTTTATCAGGGCATTCGTTCAAACAGATACTACTTTTATCAAGGATTCAAAAGGTAATGTGGTCTTAATCCCTTCTTTATCAGGGCATTCGTTCAAACAGGGCTTCGCGGCGCACTTTCTGGCGATGGCTCGGTCTTAATCCCTTCTTTATCAGGGCATTCGTTCAAACACTGGTACCAGTGGTTGGCTGAAATCCAACCATTGTCTTAATCCCTTCTTTATCAGGGCATTCGTTCAAACAATTCCGGATTTTGAAACGGTTGAAAAGCACGAGTCTTAATCCCTTCTTTATCAGGGCATTCGTTCAAACATATTACGCAAGCTCAGACGGCCGAAATTTTAGGGTCTTAATCCCTTCTTTATCAGGGCATTCGTTCAAACTTACCGGGGAACAGGGAGTTCGGTTGGAAATCGAACGTCTTAATCCCTTCTTTATCAGGGCATTCGTTCAAACGGACAACTATCAACAAATTGTGCGAGACAAGCGCAGTCTTAATCCCTTCTTTATCAGGGCATTCGTTCAAACCCCGACGGGGATGGGGATAATGTCTTACGTTTTGGGTCTTAATCCCTTCTTTATCAGGGCATTCGTTCAAACCCAAGATGAAGCTGGCCGCTGGCAATCCACTGTTCGTCTTAATCCCTTCTTTATCAGGGCATTCGTTCAAACCCCACATCACGATGCCGCACGCTCGACGGCCTGGGTCTTAATCCCTTCTTTATCAGGGCATTCGTTCAAACTTTGTTTTGGTGTTATTACTGGAGGCGCAAAAATGCGGTCTTAATCCCTTCTTTATCAGGGCATTCGTTCAAACCTTGCAAAGCGGGATTGCAAAGTCCGAAATTCGCCGGTCTTAATCTCTTCTTTATCAGCGCATTCGTTCACACGTCGCACACCACAGATAT
>JALTKC010000364.1:0-2450 GCA_027076245.1 Gammaproteobacteria bacterium | reverse complement strand
CTTTTTTATCAGGGTATTCGTTTAAATCTATTATCGATTTTGATTTAGTTGGTCACCAATTGTCTTAATCCCTTCTTTATCAGGGCATTCGTTCAAACAGGCGGGAAAACTCGACTTGGCCAACATTCTAGGTCTTAATCCCTTCTTTATCAGGGCATTCGTTCAAACCCTAATGGCTAAAAAACACCACTATATGATCGGTCTTAATCCCTTCTTTATCAGGGCATTCGTTCAAACCTCGATAACACAGGACAAAGGAGCAATGAAAAAAGTCTTAATCCCTTCTTTATCAGGGCATTCGTTCAAACCCTATGTCGAGGTCGTGTTCGCCGACGAGGTCAGGTCTTAATCCCTTCTTTATCAGGGCATTCGTTCAAACCAAGAGACGAGGGTTTGATATGTTAGAGACAATCGTCTTAATCCCTTCTTTATCAGGGCATTCGTTCAAACCCAATCCGTTTGACTATACCGGCGAAAGAAGCACTGTCTTAATCCCTTCTTTATCAGGGCATTCGTTCAAACATTACAGGAGGCGCTTTTATGGAAATTCAGGACATAGTCTTAATCCCTTCTTTATCAGGGCATTCGTTCAAACCCTGGATACCGATGAAAAGCTGGGTATGGCGTTCCGTCTTAATCCCTTCTTTATCAGGGCATTCGTTCAAACTCAGAGTTGGAAGTCCAGTCCGCCAAGCGTAAAAGTCTTAATCCCTTCTTTATCAGGGCATTCGTTCAAACAATGGTTTGATAAATAGGAGGGGTTGGAATGCGAAGTCTTAATCCCTTCTTTATCAGGGCATTCGTTCAAACCGAAGATCATGGCATGCTGGAGCCTGAGACGGCGTCTTAATCCCTTCTTTATCAGGGCATTCGTTCAAACGAAATTGAGTCTATCAATAAAGCCGGCGAGACAGTGAGTCTTAATCCCTTCTTTATCAGGGCATTCGTTCAAACGACGGCGAGCGCCTCAAGCTCCTGAAAAGACAAGAGGTCTTAATCCCTTCTTTATCAGGGCATTCGTTCAAACATGGCGGACGGTAGGGAATACTCGTCCGACTTTCCGTCTTAATCCCTTCTTTATCAGGGCATTCGTTCAAACAATGGCTACATATGAACACAATGAAGACACTACGGTGTCTTAATCCCTTCTTTATCAGGGCATTCGTTCAAACGCCAAGAAGCGTGAACGTGAGCGCGAGCGCGAGCGTCTTAATCCCTTCTTTATCAGGGCATTCGTTCAAACAGGACGAGTTTAATATGTTGGAGACAGTCATCATGTCTTAATCCCTTCTTTATCAGGGCATTCGTTCAAACGGAATACTTAAACAATCTAGAACAATCCTAAAGGTCTTAATCCCTTCTTTATCAGGGCATTCGTTCAAACCGTGAGGTGGTGAAAGAAACGCTGGTTTGCAACGTCTTAATCCCTTCTTTATCAGGGCATTCGTTCAAACCTATACTGCCGCCGAAACCCAAGATCAGCGGGATCAGGTCTTAATCCCTTCTTTATCAGGGCATTCGTTCAAACGGATCTGGCCGAACGCTACGGAAAAAAGATCCGTGTCTTAATCCCTTCTTTATCAGGGCATTCGTTCAAACATTAGCCCCAGAGACGGCACAGCAGTTGACGGCGTCTTAATCCCTTCTTTATCAGGGCATTCGTTCAAACCTAAAGACAATGGCAACCTACAACCACAACGAAGTCTTAATCCCTTCTTTATCAGGGCATTCGTTCAAACTACAGAAGTCAATCTCCTTTTTCTATGCCCTTAGCGTCTTAATCCCTTCTTTATCAGGGCATTCGTTCAAACCTACAGCTTCATGGATAGCTTTTGCCCTACCTATGCGTCTTAATCCCTTCTTTATCAGGGCATTCGTTCAAACGAAACGTGTGCCTACAGCTTCATGGATAGCTTTTGCGTCTTAATCCCTTCTTTATCAGGGCATTCGTTCAAACATTATGCCGAATGCCTGCTTTGTGCTGGCATGGGCAGGTCTTAATCCCTTCTTTATCAGGGCATTCGTTCAAACACCTTTGGTGCGTTCACGAGGTTGCGCCAACAAAGTCTTAATCCCTTCTTTATCAGGGCATTCGTTCAAACAAAACACCAGAGGCAGATTGCCAAACTGCGAAAGTCTTAATCCCTTCTTTATCAGGGCATTCGTTCAAACATCAAAACAATGGCTACACAAAAGACTGTTAATTGTCTTAATCCCTTCTTTATCAGGGCATTCGTTCAAACTTTTGATGCTGACGGCAGTTTGTCCGTCAATCAATGGTCTTAATCCCTTCTTTATCAGGGCATTCGTTCAAACCAGGATAGACCGAGGCATACGGCGGAGCCTGAGACCGTCTTAATCCCTTCTTTATCAGGGCATTCGTTCAAACTGCTTTAGCTTGGATATATTTGTAATTCAACATGTTACGTAACAGGTTCATAGGATAACGC
>JALTKC010000363.1 GCA_027076245.1 Gammaproteobacteria bacterium | reverse complement strand
ATAAAGACTATTATTACTGATAACTAATAATCTGTCTAGTTATCTGTGGTTTTTAATTACTATCAGGCATAAATAAAAATATTTATAGAAAAAACAGTGACATTTTTTTGACTTTTGATGTTTTTTTGACTTTACTCCATATGCAGCTTAGTTAAGTTTTTTGTATTGACGAAAATTTGACGTATTCATAATTGTTTTTTATCTAAAGAGTAGAGGCTTCAGGTGTTTAATCCGGTTCTTGACGAATCTTTTGTAGGCAAAAGTATTGTTATCCAGCATGTAAAAAAACTGATCACACAGGTGGCTAAAAGCAATGCCAATGTACTTATTCTGGGGGAATCAGGAACTGGTAAAGAGGTGGTGGCTAATTGCCTGCACCAGTTGTCGAAACGTTCTGAGATGCCCTATGTGCCGGTAAACTGCGGTGCTATTCCCAAAGATCTGCTGGAAAGTGAACTCTTTGGGCATGAAAAGGGGGCTTTTACCGGTGCTTTGACACAGCGAAAAGGGCGTTTTGAACTGGCTCAGGGCGGTACACTGTTTCTGGATGAAATTGGTGATATGCCCTTATCCATGCAGGTAAAAATACTGCGGGTATTGCAGGAGCGTATCTTTGAACGGGTGGGGGGAAATAAAAGCATCCAGGCCGATGTTCGGGTAATAGCGGCCACCCATAGAGATCTGGAAGATGAAGTAAAAGAGGGTCGTTTCAGAGAGGATCTGTATTATCGTCTCAATGTTTTTCCTATTGAAATTCCGCCCTTAAGAGATCGGGCAGAAGATATTCCATTATTGTTTAAGGTCCTGAATAAAAATATGCAGGCGGATATGGATCTGTCCGTACAGATGACTCAGGAAGCCATGGCTTCTATTATGCAGCATTCATGGCCTGGTAATGTCCGGGAATTGTCCAATCTGGTGGAACGTCTGGGGATAATGTTTCCGGAAGAACCGGTAACCTGGGACGATTTACCGGAAAAATACCAGTACGATATTTCCCATGTGAGTGAGTTACCGGAACTGGATCCTGAACTTCAGGCAGTTGACCCGGCGGAGATGGGGATAACTGAAGAAAAAGATACTGTCGATGCCACCCGTTCACAGGATAAAGTACAAAGTTCAGACCAGAATGAGCCTGTGCAGAACAGTCCATCACCAGCAGAAATAAGTACTTTGCCAGAACATGACTTTGATCTGAAAGAGCACATGGCCAACCTTGAATATTCTCTTATTCAGCAGGCTTTAAAGGAGTCGGACGGTGTTGTGGCTCATGCGGCTAAGCGTCTTAATATGCGTCGTACTACCCTGGTTGAAAAACTGCGTAAATATGAGGCCATGTTTTCTTCCTGATAATTTTGTATTCTTTTATTTAGGTGACAAAATCTTGTCATTAATCCTTCTGAGAAAAAAAATATATTTCTGTAATTCATTGAAAGATAAATAAAAAATAAAACATGGTTTACTTTTTGCAGAGCTAGAGACAATTCTTTGTATATCCGCTCGCTTAACGGGAGTAAATTATGGGCCTGAGTGTACTGCTTGAAAAACAAACGCATCAATCCGAGGATCGTTTTACCGGTTCTGCTGTACCGCCATCGGCAACGGATGATAACGGTTTACAGGAGTCTCTGACTGAAACCCGGCTTAAAACCCTGTTAAAAGCACTGCCGGCCGGTGTGGTTGTGCTGGATGGAGAGGGGAAGGTACAGGAGTGTAATCCGGCTGCCATTGAACTTCTGGACGAACCTTTACTGGGGATGGCCTGGCGTTCGGTGATTCAGCGGGCCTTTGATCATACCCGTATCTCTGGTCAGGACTCTGTCACTAATAAGGGGCGGATTGTCAGTATCTCAACCTGTCCTCTGGGTGAAGGTGTTCCCGGGCAAATTGTCTTATTGCAAGATGTCACGGAAAAACGCCAGATGCAGGCACGCTATGATCAGCAGTCCCGGCTGGCCTCCATGGGGCAGATGGCGGCACAACTGGCCCACCAGATCCGTACGCCTATTTCGGCCGCTTTGCTCTATGCTTCTCATTTAAAATCACCGCATCTGGATGAAGCCAGACGTCTGCGTTTTGCTGACAAAATCCTGACCCGTATTCAGAGCCTGGAACAGCTCATTAACGATATGCTGCTGTTTTCCCGCAGTGGAATGGAGAACCGGGAAAGTATATCGGTAACCCAGTTATTAGATGAGTTGCAGCAATCACTGGATATTTCGGATGAAAAACAGACGGTTCATATTCACTTTAACTACCTTCCTGAAGATGAGTTTTTTATTTCCGGTAATCGTCACCTGTTGATCAGCGGTTTGAATAATTTAATTAGCAACGCGGTCTATGCGATATCCTCAGAAGGTTATGTCAGTATCAGAATAGAACAGCCGGTGGCTGGTACTCTGGATTTTGTTATTCAGGATACAGGTAATGGAATATGTGAAGAGCACATCAATAAAATATTTCAGCCATTTTTTACTACCAAGGAACATGGAACCGGCCTGGGGCTGGCGGTCGTCAAGGCCATTGCCAATGCCCATGACGGGGAATTATGGCTGGAAAGTACGGGAACAGAGGGCAGTGTGTTTAGAATGCGGCTTCCGGTACAGATCCAGTCCCTTAGTCCGTCAGAACAAAAACAGAATAGTCATAAACAGAATAGTCATAATAGCCATAAGAAAAAAGATAAGGAATCAGTCTGATGAATGATATAAATATGATCCTGAAAAAGAATGATCCCCTGACCCCGCTGATCCTGGTGGTTGAAGATGATGATGCTTTACGTGAAGCCTTGTGCGATACCCTGGAAATGGCCGGTTACAATATTATTGAAGCTGATAATGGCCGCACAGCACTGGATTATCTGGCTCAGGATGTTATGCGGCAGATAGATATTGTGATCAGTGATGTGCAGATGCCCAAAATGGATGGTCATCAGTTATTAAAACAGATTAAGCGTCAATACGACATACCCGTTCTGTTAATGACCGCCTACGGCACCATCAGCAAGGCCATTGAGGCAATGAAAGACGGGGCGGTGGACTATCTGGTTAAACCTTTTGAGGCGGAAGTCCTGGTATCCGTGGTCAGCCGTTATATCGGTAAAACAGTTGAAGATCATCAAATGATTGCCGAATCCCGGTCTATGCAGCAAATCAGTCAGCTGGCAAAAAAAGTAGCTGCCAGTGATGCCACGGTTATGATTGGCGGCAGCAGCGGAACCGGTAAAGAAGTGCTGGCGCGTTTTATACATAAGCATTCCAACCGGGCCAGTAAGCCATTTGTGGCGATTAACTGTGCCGCTATCCCGGATAATATGCTTGAAGCCACTCTGTTCGGGTATGAAAAAGGCGCCTTTACGGGGGCTTATAAAGCGTCTGCGGGTAAGTTTGAGCAGGCTCAGGGCGGTACTTTGCTGCTGGATGAAATTTCAGAAATGGATCTGGGCCTGCAGGCCAAACTGTTACGGGTGCTGCAGGAAAAAGAAGTAGAACGTCTGGGGGGGCAGGAACTGATACCGCTGGATGTCAGGGTGCTGGCGACCTCCAACCGCAACATGCACCAGCAGGTTCAGGAACATAAATTCAGGGAAGATCTGTTTTATCGTTTAAATGTGTTTCCTATTAATCTGCCGGATTTAAAAGACCGTAAAGAAGATATTCTTCCGCTGGCAAAACATATAATCAATAAAATTGCCAAACAGAATGCCTGTGAAATCCCTCAGATATCGCCCGAGGCCGAACAGAAGTTATTGAACCATTCCTGGCCGGGAAATATCCGGGAACTGGATAATGTATTGCAAAGAGCTTTCATTCTGCATATTGACCATGTAATTACCCCGGATGATTTATCTCTGGAAGTCATTCCTGATGGTTTGAAGGAACAGCCGTTTGTGGCTGAAAGCCTTATAGCCGGGACAGAATCCGGGTCGGCTGTTACCAGTGCTGCACCCGCTGCATCAGTTAATGAAAGCGCATCCAGCCTGAATGATGAACTAA
>JALTKC010000362.1 GCA_027076245.1 Gammaproteobacteria bacterium | reverse complement strand
ACAGTTAAAGCGGCACAAACTGCTGCTGTAACAGCATAAGGAGGAGTTTTAAAATGGCTTTTAATGATCCACAAGCAAATGAAACAGGCTTGCAGAGCAAGGCGGAACGTAATGTCTGGCTGATGGCCTTTCTTACCTTTCTGGTTGTATCTGTGGCCGGTATTGTAGAAATTGTGCCGCTGTTTTATCTCGACAGCGCCATGCCTGCAAAAAATATCCCTGGTGTTGTCTGGAAACGTCAGCCTGGACAGTCTCTTGATGACTGGAAAGAAGGTGACGGGGTTCGTCCTCTGAAGCCTCTTGAACTGGCGGGTCGTGATATATACCAGCGTGAAGGCTGCTACCTGTGTCACTCTCAGATGGTACGTCCGTTCCGTGATGAGAAAGAGCGTTATGGTCACTATTCACTGGCTTCCGAGTCCATGTATGACCATCCTTTCCAGTGGGGCTCCAAACGTACCGGACCTGATCTGGCTCGTCTGGGCGGCAAGTACTCCGATGAATGGCATGTACAGCACCTTAAGGCACCTCGTTCCGTGGTACCTGAATCTGTTATGCCCAATTACCCATGGCTGTTAGAAAACACTGTGGATGGAGAACAGCTTAAAGCTCATATGCGTGGTTTAAGATCTGTGGGTGTTCCTTATACTGATGCGGATATCGAAAGCGCTTCGGCCATTACCGGTAAAACCGAGATGGAAGCCGTCGTTGCTTACCTGCAGCAGCTTGGAACAATGGTTAAATTCCAGGAAGGGGTAGAATACCGTGAGTAATTCTTCAGGCACTGATGCCTATATTGAAGAAAACGCACAAGGTTATTTCCATACTGACTGGAGTGCAATGACTTCTCATGACTGGGCCGGACTGTTAATTACAGTCATCACCTTTGTTCTGATGGTCATTGCTTACTTCTACGTTTTTCGTCCTAAAAACAAGGATAAACTTGAGCAGCAGAAATATATGCTGATGGACGAAGAAACCACAAATACGGAGAAAAAATAATGTCGGAACATGAGCATAATCCCTTTCCCGATGAAGGTAATACCGGGCATATCTGGGATGATAATCTGAGAGAACTTGCGAATCCTGCCCCCAACTGGTGGATGATGGCATTTTATGCCTCTATCGCATTTGTTATCGGTTATGGTCTTATTTATCCCATGATTCCTTTAGCCAGCAGCTATACCAAAGGTTTAACCGGCTGGACGGCTATTGGAGAATACAAAGCGGCAACTGCAGAAGTAGAAGCCATTCGTAAACCCTTTGAAGATAAAATTGCTAAAATGTCAGCCAAGGAAATCCTGGCGGATGCTGAGCTTTCTGCCTATGTAGAAGCTTCAGGCAAGGTTATCTTTGGTGATAACTGTGCGGCCTGTCATGGTGCTGGCGGTGCGGGTAACCCAGGTTACCCGGTACTGGCGGATGATGACTGGCTGTATGGCGGAACCATTGAGCAGATCCAGGCTACTATTACTAATGGTAGACAGGGTATGATGCCTAAAATGGGTGGTCAGCAACTGACTGATGCAGAAATCGATAAACTGGCTAATGCCATTTACAATGGTACTGTGACTAAAGAACCTTTATACACCAGCAAAGGCTGTATGGGCTGTCACGGTCCAGACGGTAAAGGTATGGCTGCACTGGGTTCTGCAAACCTGATCGATGGTATCTGGCGCTTCAGTGAAGCTGATCAACTGGCTTCTATTAAGTACACCATCAAGCACGGTGTAAATGATGCCAGTGATCCAGAAACCAGAAAGCCTAAAATGCCAGCATTTAAAGATAAACTGTCTGAACAGGATATCAAGAAAATGGCTGTTTACGTTTATAAGTTTGGTGGCGGTAAGTAAGGCTTCTTGCTAACACCGTATATCAGTGTCCTGAATAAAGATATATATGAGAATTTTATGATATATATCAACAGGGCACTGAAATAAAAACGTTATGATTAAGCTTTATAAAATTGGTATGTTATAAATTACTGTAATAGCATGCTGATCCTGGTTGATATAGGAGTGTTCTTATGAATGATGCTGTATTTTGGGGGTCTATTGCGGCGGTCGGTGTTTGTATTGTTATTATTGGCTACCTGGCTGTTATGGCAATAAAAAAAATCAATACTGATCACAGTGAAGATTAAAAAGATTTTAAAGCAGAAAAAGAGAGGCTATGCCTCTCTTTTTTTTGCCTGAATTTTCAAATAACAAAGCTTCTGTAACAAGTTTATGTAACATAAGTTACTTATAATGTTCTTATTTGATCTATAATATAAGAATAAAATTTTATTATTTCAGTGTCCATTATTTTAGAGAAATAACCACCATGGCCGAAAAGCAGATCCAGGAACAAACCATTGAAGAACTCTACGCTGAAGCTAACGAGCATAAAATTAATGTCGGCGACGTAAAAATTCATGCCAAGCGCATGAAAGGAAAATTCAGAAATATAAAATGGCTGACAAATTCCATCTGGTTAATACTGTTTTTTGGTCCCTATTTACGCTGGAATGGACATCAGGCCGTATTGCTGGATATTCCTAACCGTCAGTTTCATATTTTTAATATAACCTTGCTGCCGCAGGACTTATGGATGCTGGCATTTGTTCTGTTATTTTTTGCTATTCTGCTGGCGGTCGTTACGGCACTGGCCGGGCGGGTATGGTGCGGGTTTTTTTGTTTTCAGACCGTATGGACCGATGCATTTACCTGGATTGAAGAGAAAATAGAAGGCGGCCCGGCTAAACGCCGTAAACTGGATAAAGCCCCCTGGGATGTGAAAAAAATTACCATGCGGGCAAAAAAATATATCCTCTGGTTGCTTATCTCAGTCTTTACCGGGATCAGTTTTGTGGCCTGGTTTACCGATGCTTTTCAACTCTGGAAAGACCTGTTTACATTGCAGGCACCTTCAGTAGTATGGGTAACGATATTAATGTTTACCCTGGGCACTTTTTACCTGGCCGGATTTTTGCGTGAGCAGACCTGTTTCTGGTTATGTCCTTATGCTCGTATTCAGGCCGTTATGATTGATGATACGACCATTGTGCCCAGCTATGATGTTCCGCGCGGTGAGAAACGTGGACGCCTGGTGAAAGGCAAACCAGCATCTGAAGATCAGGGTGACTGTGTTGACTGTAACCAGTGTGTGGCGGTGTGTCCTACGGGCGTTGATATTCGTGGCGGCCAACAGGAAGGCTGTATTATGTGCGGTTTATGTCTGGATGCCTGTGATGCGGTAATGGACAAAATTGGCAAACCCAAAGGCCTGATAAAATATGCTTCCTGGGATGGTATCCGCGGTAAGGAAGAAAAGCCTCTGTTTAAGCGTCCAAGAGTCTGGCTCTATACGACCATTATGACCATTGCCCTGGCAGGTATAATCTACGGTCTTAGCGGTATGGAGTCGATTGAATTAAAAGTTATCCATGCCAGACAACCCCTGTTTGTTCTGCAAAGTGATGGCACCATACAGAATCGTTATACATTAAAAGTTTTAAATAAACTTCCAGAGGATATGGATGTCAAAGTAAGCGTAAAAGAGCATAATCTTAAAGGGCTGACTTTACATGGTGTGGAAAAACCGGTAAAAGCTAATCATGGTACGGTTACTCCGGTTACTGTATTTGTGAAAGTACCCAAGAAGAATCTGACGGAACAATCGGTACCGCTTACCTTTGTGGTTGAAGGTAAGGACGGGACTGGTCAGGTTTATCAGAGTGAACGGGAAAGTGTGTTTATCGGGCCTAAACGATAATATTTAAAATGCGATTTAAGTGTTCTTTTTAACAGAGCAATTGTAGTTAATTCAATTATGGGTGTTAATAGCCACTGGCTGTTAACACCCTTTGTTTGTGGTGCATATGAATACTGAAAATGAAAATATAAAAAAGAAAAACTGGTATAAAAGTCCCTGGGTCATTGGCTGGCTGCTTCTGGTTGCAACAGTACTGGGGGTAAATATTTACATGATTATGCAGTCTATGAATGAATTTCCAGGGCTGGTTGTGGATGACTTTTATGAGCGTGGTCAGGATTATGAAGAAAATATCCATAAAAAACTGGAAAATAATAATCTCTGGAAAACCAGCTTTGATTACGAGCAGATTCATCTGAATCAGCCGGCCGATATACGTTTTGTGATCACCGATCAAGAGGGTAATACACCCAATATAGAAAAAATGACCCTGTATCTTTATCGCCCCGCTAATGCTAAAAAAGATTTTTTCCAGCCTATGAAAGTAACGGAAAAAAATAATACCTGGCATACCCGTGTCACTTTTGACAGTAAAGGCAAGTGGGATATTCTGGTGAGTGTAATTATAGATGGCAAGGAAGCGAACTATGGTGAAAGTATTTTTGTTAATGACTGAATATTATGTCCGATAAAATAAAGCCATAAAAATAGTGAGACACTCCGAAACCTGCGATCATTGCCACCTACCCCTGCCTGAAGGGGAAAAAATAACGGCAAAGATAAATGATAAAGAAATGCAGTTTTGCTGCTATGCCTGCAAAACCGTATGTGAAACCATCTATGGTGCTGGTATGGAGGGCTTTTATCAGCGCACCCCTGATAATGAAACCCTGCAACCGCCCCCGGAAATCGATTCCCAGCTGGAAGTATATGATCTGGATGAAGTTCAGGGGGATTTTGTTGACAGTCTGGGCGACATACGGGAAATTCACCTGCTGGTGGAAGGCATTCACTGTGCCGCCTGTGTGTGGCTGATTGAACGGCGGCTGGAGATGGTGGACGGTGTTCTGGATGCTTATGTTAATCTCAGCGCAAAAAAACTAAAGCTAAAATGGGATAACAGGAAAATTAAATTATCCCGAATATTACAGATCCTCGGCCAGATCGGTTATGCGGCGGTGCCTTATGATCCGGAAGCGGCAGAAGGGCAGATAAAAAAAGCCAATCGTCAGTTATTATTCCGCCTTGGATTTGCGGGTTTCGCGGCCATGAATCTGATGTGGATCTCTATTGCTCTTTATACCGGCGCGGATGAAGGTAAATTTAAAGAATTGTTTTACTGGCTGGGTTTTGGTCTGTCCACACCCACCTTAATCTATTCCGGTTATCCTTTTTTTCGGGGAGCGATAACCGGTCTGCTCAATCGGCATCTGACCATGGATCTGCCCATTGCTATCGGGGCAAGTATTACTTATTTGTATTCCTGCTACGTTGTGATCAGCGGCTCGGAAATTGCCCATGTGTATTTTGACACGGTGGTGAATTTTATTTTTGTTATTCTAACCGGTCGTTACCTTGAGGCCATGTCGAAACGTCTGGCGGTACAGTCCTCTCAACGGCTGCTGGATCTGCAGCCTAAAATCTCTACCCTGATTGAGGGTGAAGAAACAAAGATTGTACCCATACGCGCCCTGAAAGCGGGTGATCGGGTACTGGTAAAAGCCGGAGAAAAAATTCCGGTGGATGGTGTGATCCTTAAGGGTGAAGGGGTTATTGATGAGTCCATGCTGACTGGGGAATTTGTACCGGTAGCCAAAATTAAAGGCGATTATGTTTCAGCCGGTACCACCAATAAAGACGGCGTACTGACTATTGAAGTAAAAAATACGCTGAAAAATACCGCACTGGGTAAAATTATTCATCTGGTGGATGAAGCTCAGTCAACCCGCGCACCCATTCAATGTACAGCGGATCGGATTATTCCCTGGTTTGTTTCTATCACTCTGGTTCTGGCGACTTTAACTTTTTTCTTCTGGGTAAACAAAGACTTTGAACTGGCTTTAATGGCGGCTACTTCGGTGCTGATTATTACCTGCCCCTGTGCCTTTGGTCTGGCCACGCCCATGGCAATTGCCGTGGCCACGGGTGTTGGTGCACGGATGGGGGTACTGGTAAAACATGGAGCGGTTCTGGAAATATTATCAGCAATTAAAGACTTTGTATTTGATAAAACCGGAACGCTGACTCAGGGAAAGATGCTGGTCAGTACTCTGTATGATATACCGCTTGATCCAGGCAGCAGGATAGAGCAAATTAATGTTGATGAAGAGCACATAGCACAACTGGATAAAGAGCAGAAATTCATTCTGTCATTAGCATGGTACCTGGAAAAGCACTCGGAACACATGATTGCCAAGGCCATAGTCAGTTTTGCTCAGCAATATGCTTTACAGCACTGGATTCGACAAAGCATTAAAACCAGTGATGAAGATCTGGAACATATTAAGGTCATATCAGGTTCAGGAATACAGGCTAGTTTTCAGAACAGGCAGGTGGCCATTGGGCATCTGAAGTGGATAAAGGAAAAGGCTTCATTGTCACCTGAGCTGGTTGCAAAACTTGAACGGGAAATGCAGCAATACCATGTCAGCGGCAGCAGTGTGGTCTATATCTGGCTTGAGGAACAGGCCTTAATGGCCTTTGTGGTGGAAGATAAATTACGTGAAGATGCGCCTCGTATTATTAAAAAAATGCATGAACAGGGTTTTCATGTTACCTTGTTGAGTGGCGATAAACAGGAAGTGGCTCAATATATGGCAGATAAGCTGGGTATTGAGGAAGTGATTGCAGAAGTGATGCCGGAACAAAAAGACCAACTCGTTCAGAAAAAGCAGCAACAGGGTTTGAAGGTAGCTATGGTCGGTGATGGTATTAATGATGCCCCGGCCCTGGTCAGGGCAGATGTAGGAATTGCTATGGGCTCGGGTACTGATGTTTCTATAGAAAGTGCTGATGTTATTCTGGTCAATGGTGAACTGGCAAAAATTCCACTAGCAGCTGAATTGTCCCGGGCAACACTGACCACAATTAAGCAGAATATAGGCATTTCTATTGTCTATAATATTATTATGGTGCCTCTGGCTATGGCGGCTATGATCACGCCCCTTGTCGCGGCTATCTCCATGCCCCTAAGCTCCCTGCTGGTGATTGGTAATGCCGCCAGATTGCGCTGGCGTTTTAAAAATAAGTAGTTATAACAACAATTTGCAACAAAGAAGGGGTAAAAATAAATGGATGTCATTTACGGTTTAATCCCCAGTATGATTATTATCGGTATTATCCTGGTGGTGATCCTGTTCTGGGCAATAAAAGCAGGGCAGTTTGATGATCTGGAAGGTGATGCTCATCGTATCCTGCTGGATGAAGATCTTGCGATGGATGAAAAAAAAACGCACAATAATAAACAGCAGGAAAATTCAACAACTCAGACAGACGGCCAAACAGACAGTCCGTCTGAAAAAATACCCGGAAATAAGGAAAATCAAGGGTAAACCAGCATAGTAAAAATTATATTTGAATATTAATATATGCTAAATTAAATGTTCATTTTAATTTCAATAAAATGATACCGCAGGAGAGTTTTATGAATAAAATTGCAAAATTGATGGTAGGTACCTCATTACTGGCAGCTTCCGTTGCCGCTTCGGCATGGAGTTTTGGTAATGATTCCTGGAGCTGGGGAAAAGATTATTCCTATAATAGCGGCCCGTACAGTAATAGCTGGGGAAGTGGTGGTCCATGGGGTAATAATAATCGTTGGGGCGGCAACCGCTGGGGCGGTAATGATGCACCCTGGAACTGGGGCAGTGGCAGAAACGGCTGGGGTGGCAACCGCTGGGGCGGTAATAGTGCACCCTGGAACTGGGGTAACGGCCGAAATGGTTGGGGCGGTAACCGCTGGGGTGGTAATAATGCCCCGTGGAACTGGGGTAATAATAACCGTCGTTATTATGGCGGCCCTGCTCCTTATGGTCCTGGCCCTGGTTATGGTGCTCCAGGCCCTATGTATGGCCCTGGACCAGGCAGTGACTTTGATCCGGCTGCAAACCCATACATTAACCCACAGCCCGCTCCGGAAGCTGAAGCTCCGGCTCTGGAACAGCCTGCTGCACCAGCAGCTCCGGCTACAGAAGCGGCACCTGAACAAACTACCGTGACTCAATAGGTCGGCATTCCCTCTCCCTTTGGGAGAGGAGCTTTAAAAAGAAAATTAAAGCAATAAAAAAGGGAGCTGTAGCTCCCTTTTTTATTGCCTGATTAATTCAACTTAAATTAAGCCGCCATAGTCATAGCAGACTTAAGTTTTTTCATGGCATTGTTTTCAAGCTGTCTGACCCGCTCAGCAGAAATGTCATATTTACCGGCCAGATCTTGTAAAGTGAGTTTGTCGTCACTTAACCAGCGTTGTGAAACAATGTCACGGCTGCGGTCGTCCAGAGTAGCCAGTGCAGTATGCAGTAATTCTGATTCTCTGCTCTTGCTGTCAGAAGTGATCAGAGACTGTTCTGGTGATGGCTCAGCAGACTCAAGATAGTTAGCAGGGATAACCGGAGTATTCTCATTATCCTCTTCATCATAACCATCAAAAGCATTGTCCTGATAAGTCAGGCGGGCTTCCATCTGCAGAACATCTTTAGTGGTTACACCCAGTTCTTTAGCAACGGTATTGACCTCTTCATCAGAGAACCAGCCTAAACGCTTTTTCTTACGACGCAGGTTAAAAAACAGTTTGCGCTGTGCCTTGGTTGTGGCAATTTTAACAATACGCCAGTTACGCAGAATGTATTCATGAATTTCTGCTTTAATCCAGTGTACGGCAAAAGAAACCAGACGGACCTTTTTGGCTGGATCAAAACGCTTAACCGCCTTCATCAGGCCGATATTGCCTTCCTGGATCAGGTCTCCCTGAGGTAAACCGTAACCGCGATAGCCGCGGGCAATATGCACGACAAAACGTAAATGAGACATAATCATACGTTGTGCTGCATCCAGATCACCTTCATCCTTGACCTTTTTTGCCAGTTCGACTTCTTCTTCAGCAGTGAGCATGGGGATCGAGTTAACAGCACTGATATAACTATCAAGGCTACCGGTAGTGACCGCCATTGGTAGAGCTAAAGATTTATCTGTCATGTGTTTCTTCCTCGTTTAAAAATTTCCGTTAATCGCAAGAAGCTCTTCTTTATAAATATTATTAAAGTAACGCTGTCAAAACCAATTACGGAGCAAAGAGTGTTATAAAACCAGCTCTTTGACAGGAATGGCGTTTACTTGATAAAAGTATTAATTCAGCCAATTCCTGTGCACTGATCATTTTAGCACTCTTTAGTATAGAGTGCTAATTTTAAAAAAAGTTCAATAAAAAATTCAATATTTTTAACTTTTTCAACCTGAACAAAGCATATCAGAACTTATTAACCAAGTAAAATAATCGGGTATTTTTATTGCTAATATACCCTTGTTTTTTATAGGTATTTGTTGAGTCGCTTAATAGTTTTCAGGTGGAATATTGACGCCATTCTGGATTAGCCAGCCCCGATCCAGCTGCCATTTTATCTGTTGTATATCAGGTTCATCCAGAATGTTTTTTTCAATTTCAGTCTGCACCCGTGCCAGTTGTTCACGGGCCTGCTGATATTCATCTGAAAGTAAGCTCTGGCCTTTAAGCTGTGGAAAAATCAGGCCAATTACCTTACCGCAGGGGACTTCAGTGGAAATGGGACTATTAATAGTGGCAATTCCCTGACTAATACGCAATACTTTAAAGTGATAAGGGAAGTTTCGGATCTCAGGTTTGTTTTCAAGTTTTTGATTCAGCTCCCGAACGCGTGCTGGTTGATAGAAAAAAGCAAACACCAGACCAACACAGAGGGCTACCAGTACCAGTGCGTATAGTTTTGTTCCCTTATTCATTCATAATTCCAGGTTTGCATCGGCAGTAACTTGTGACAGGTAGCCACAATAATAAAATAATAATTACCGGATTTATGTGAGTTATATTACTGAGCGGATTAAACAGAGGGTGTAAAGTATTATTATATTATTTAGGGAAATATTATGGGAAACACACTCTGGTTTATTACTATACTTCAGGAAAAACCCTGGCTGGGATTTTTAATTGGTCTGGGCTTTATGGCAGTAATGTTCTTATCAAAGAATTTGATTGTTTATCTGTATTCAAAAAGTTCAGATAAAAAAGCAAAACAGTCGCTGGCTGCTGAGTCAAAACTGGACATCGCAGATAAGTAGAAAACCCTCTCCAGGCCGGAGAGGGTCAGGATAGTTTATTATAGATGTTTATTTTTTAACCAGTTTAGCCAGGCGGGAACTGAGGCGGTCTGCCCAGAAATTTAGAACAGGGGCCACATCAGACAGCTGAACTTTGTCTGTTTCATCTATGGCTTTTTCTCCAGATTGTAAATCGATAGCCTCAGCCAGCAGTTTTCCGGTAACTGAATCCACTATCTTACCTTCTGAGACAACCCTTAACCTTTTTTCTTCAGCACCGCTGGCTCTGGATATACCAGTTACTGCTGCGGCAATGGGGATATACTGGTAAGCTGCCATATCGTCATAGCTAAGATACACGCTGGTAATGGCAGTCTGCAGTCTGAGAGTGCCGGGACCGGCCTGATCCACCACAGTGAAAGTTTTAGACAGTTTCTGTTTTAACAGAGCCTGGTAACGGTCGGCAATTTTAACCAGCAAAGTCTGATCCACATCATTGGTTGCGTTATCGGGTGTAATAATCAGCACCTTGTCCACCATAATATTGCTGTACTTGGACCAGTCAACACCTGGTGAGATATAACTTTTGGTATTCTCGTAGGTAGGAGAATCCTGCAGTATTGAGTAGTCACTTAAAAAACCGGAATACTTGTCTTCACTCACTGTGTTTTGCGCACAACCGCTTAGAAATGCACCGGCAATAAACAGTGCGGGTAAAAGTTTTTTCATTTTTAAGCCCCTTTGGAAGATTTAAGATAATTAACCTAAATAAATAAAATCATGAATAAGAAATTACTGTATCAAAAAAAATAAAGCCGGGTCAACCGAACCGAAAATATTGGGTTTTATATTGTTATTTGGGTTCAATTTCTTTTAAATGCCTGCCTACGGCCAGCCGGGCGCCCAGCCAGCCCAGCATACAGCCAGACAGCAGCAGGGTCAGACTGGTGCTAATGCCCATCAGACCTAAGGAAAATAACTCACTATTATTGTATAGAGACGATAAATGGGTCAGCGGATTGCTGATCATCAGCAAGGACAGGTTGACCAGTAATATGGCAATCAGGCTGCCAAACAGGCCGTACCAGAAACCGGTATAAAGAAATGGCCGGCGAATAAAGCTGTCGGTAGCACCAATCAGCTTCATCACCACAATCTCACTGCGTCGGTTTTCAATGGCCAGGCGAATGGTATTACCGATAATGAGTAATACGGCCAGTGCCAGTAAAGCACCAATAATAAAAATACCCCGTTGAGCAATATGAATAATGGCATAAAGACGTTGCAACCACTGAATATCCAGTTGCACCAGATCAACTTCCGGCAGTTTTTTTAAATCGGCCAGCAGACGGTTGATCTGTGCAGGCTCATTATGGGTCAGACTGGGAAAAACAATCAGTAAGTGTGGCAGGGGGTTATCTTTTAAGGCTTTAAGGGCATCACCAAAACCGGAGTTTTCCTGAAATTCCTTCAGGGCTGCAGCCCGATCAATATGTTTTACCTGGGCTATTTCGGGGTAAGCATTGAGCTTTTTCTGCAACCGTTTAATGGCCTGAATACTAACATCCTGTTTCATAAACAGGGATATCTGGTTAATACTGTCAAAGTCACCACTGAGCTGTTTGGCGTGATCCAGTATAACATACAGGCCAGCAGGCAAAGCCAGTGCAATCCCCAGGGCAGCCGCGGTAAGCAGGGTAGAGAAAGGTGTACGGCTAAGCAGTCCCAGGGAATAAAAAAACACCTGCAGATGACGGATAAAAAATTCTTTAAAGCGAGAAGCAAAGCTGGGCCGCAGCTGTCTTAACTGAACCTGGCTATCAGTGCCGCTGGACTGTCCGGCCATTAGTCTTCCTCCACCGTCAGCAACTGACCATGCTCCAGGTGGACAATGCGCTTATCCAGTTGATTGATCAGAGGAATGTCATGGGTAGCAATTAATACTGTTACGCCCACCTGGTTAAAGGCCATAAACAGATCCATAATTTCCAGGGAGAGATCGGGATCCAGGTTACCGGTTGGTTCATCAGCCAGCAGCAGAGCCGGTTTATTGACTACCGCACGGGCGATACTGACCCGTTGCTGTTCACCACCGGAAAGGGTTATCGGGTATTTTTTTTCGTAACGCAGCAGGCCCACTTTATCCAGTGCTGCATGTACTCGTTTTTTTACTTCACGGGAAGAAAAACCGCTGATAATCAAAGGCAGGGCAACATTATCAAATACGGTCCGATCATACAGTAACTGGTAATCCTGAAAGATAATACCCATATTGCGGCGCAGATAGGGCAGGGTATGGCGGCTGACTTTATGCAGATTTTTACCGCCGATAATAACATTACCAGTGGTTGCCCGCTCAATAAGAGCGATTAACTTAAGCAGGGTACTTTTTCCGGCACCGGAATGTCCGGTTAAAAAAGCCATTTCCCCCTGATGCAGATGAAAATTAACATTACTTAATGCTTCATTTCCCCCCGGGTAACGCTTACTGACCTGATCAAACAGAATCATAAAAACCAACAGCCCTTTATTATTATTCTTCTAAAACCTGAAACCTAAAACTTCTTCAATCTTCCCGACTTAATAAAGCCTGGACAAATTCCTTCGCATCAAAGGGCCGCAGATCATCAATACTTTCCCCCACCCCAATAAAGCGAATAGGAATATTCAGTTTTTTGGCGATAGCAAAAATAATCCCGCCCTTTGCTGTGCCGTCAAGCTTGGTGACTGTAATACCAGTCAGACCCACGGTATTATTAAATTCCATAGCCTGGTTCAGGGCATTCTGCCCGGTACCGGCATCCACCACCAGCATAATTTCATGAGGGGCGGTGTCATCTATCTTGGAAGCGACCCGTTTAACCTTGGCCAGTTCATCCATTAAGTTGGACTGGGTGTGCAGGCGCCCGGCGGTGTCGGCAATAACAATATCAATATTTCGTGCCTTGCCCGCCTCAATGGCATCATAGATCACCGAAGCCGAGTCGGCCCCGGTATGCTGGGCAATCACCGGAATATTATTGCGTTCACCCCAGACCTGTAACTGTTCCACTGCGGCAGCACGGAAGGTATCCCCGGCGGCCAGCATCACAGAATGGCCTTCGTTCTGGAACTTTTTGGCCAGCTTTCCAATCGTTGTGGTTTTACCGGCACCATTAATGCCCACCATTAAAATCACATAGGGCTGTTTAGTGGTGTCAATACTAAAGGGTATATTAACCGGCTCCAGCAGTGCCGTCATTTCTTCTTCCATGGCCTGAAACAGAGAGTCGGCATCTGAGAGCTGTTTACGGGAAATTCGGTCTGTCAGGTTTTCAATAATGGCCATAGAGGCCTCAACACCCATATCGGACACCAGCAGCTGGGTTTCGATTTCTTCCAGCAAATCATCATCAATTTCCTTTTTACCCAGAATAACATTGCTGATCCCTTCAGTTATGGAACTGCGGGTCTTGCTTAGACGCTGCTTCAGCCGTCCAAATAATCCCTTCTTAGTCTCGGGTACAGGATTTTCCGGTTCGGTCTTTTCAGGAAGGTTATTTTCGGTACTGGAAGTGGCTTCAGGTGCCTGCTCCTGAGTTAAATCAGCATTATCTGAGGAACTGTTTTCCTTTTTATCGGTCTCTTTATTGCGCTTTATAAAACTGAACATAGACTATGTGTTTTCCCGGTTAACCGTTACAATAAATACTTATTTTACCTGATAAACCGGTAAAAAGTCAGGAAACAGGAAGAGAATATCCTTATGACAGGAAAAAAAGTGAATAAAAAACCATTAAAGACTCTGATTACAGTATTCAGTAGCCTGTTACTGCTATTTGTCAATATAGTATCGGCACAAATGACACCATCGAATATAAAGGCAGAGGTACAAGCTGATTGGCAGGCTGATAAACAGGCTGATAAAAGTGTTTATGAAAAAATACTGCCCAATGGCATGAAAGTGATTGTCAAACCCGACCACCGTGCGCCGGTGGTGGTCTCCCAGGTATGGTACCGGGTAGGTTCCAGTTATGAAAGCGGCGGGACTACCGGTGTCTCCCATGTACTGGAACACATGATGTTTAAAGGCACCAAAAAATTCCCAGCCGGTGAATTCAATAAAATCATTGCCCGTAACGGCGGGGAAGATAATGCCTTTACCTCCAAAGACTATACGGCTTACTACCAGAAACTGGAAAAAAGCCGTTTAAAGGTCAGTTTTGAGCTGGAATCGGATCGGATGCGTGGTCTGTTATTACCGGAAGATGAGTTTAAAAAAGAAATTATGGTGGTAATGGAAGAACGCCGTATGCGTACTGACGATAAACCACAGGCACTGACTTATGAGCAGTTTAATGCCACCGCTTTTGACAGCAGCGGTTACCACAACCCCGTTATCGGCTGGATGGATGATCTGAAAAATATGACGGTCGATGATCTGCGCCAGTGGTATGAGCGTTATTATGCACCCAATAATGCCACTCTGGTGGTGGTCGGTGATGTTGAACCGCAGGC
>JALTKC010000361.1 GCA_027076245.1 Gammaproteobacteria bacterium | reverse complement strand
ACACCAGGCGCTGGTGTCACAACAACAAGTTACGTATTAAGGATCACGACCGGTTTGTTAAAGAAACCAATGAAATCTTTGATATGATCCAGGATCGCATTATCAGTGAAACAGAAAAGTTCTACCCTGTAGTTCGCAATGTCTATGGCGAACAAATGGCAGCCTGATCCCTGTTTTAAATCATTCCTCTCTCTTTACCTGGGAGGGGAGTGTTTCTTTATACCTGCCTCAACTTCAGTGTTTCATTCAAATTCATAATCTTCAGTTTATTAAAAGTCTTTTCTGATATTGGCTTTAGTGTGACTGCCATGTAAGATTAGAAATCAATTAACTTTTCATTAAGTGTATTTGTCGTAAAAATATGAAACTAATACCATTAGGCCAAAGCAATTTAAGTGTAACCAGTGTTTGTCTGGGAACTATGACCTGGGGAACCCAGAATACTGAGCAGGAAGCTCATCAGCAAATGGACTACGCTCTGTCCAGAGGTATTAATTTTATTGATGCCGCTGAAATGTACCCCATACCGCCCGGCCCGGAGACCTATGGTAATACAGAGCGTATTATCGGCAGCTGGCTGGCAAAAAATCCCCAACGGCGTTCAGATATCATACTGGCCACCAAGATTGCCGGAAATGGACTGCCCTGGATTCGAAATGGCGCTGATATTAGCTCTGATGCCATTATTCAGTCTGTAGATGCCTCTTTAAAACGACTGCAAACCGATTATATCGACCTGTACCAACTGCACTGGCCTAATCGCACTTCCCCCCATTTTGGTAAACACTGGCTCGGTATGGTGCAATTTTCTAAAGTGGACGGCCAGCAGCATACTGAGCAAATGCTGGATATTTTATACGGTATCGAGCATTGTATAAAAGCGGGGAAAATACGTCACTTCGGCCTTTCTGATGATACCACCTGGGGTATTAATACCTATCTGAAATTAAGCACTCAGCATAATCTGCCCCGACCGGTATCTATACAGAATGAATTCAGCCTGATCCATCCTAAAGACTGGCCCTATTTGCTGGAAAGCTGTGTGCATGAAGATATTGCCTTTCTGCCCTGGTCACCATTAGGCGGTGGCGTATTAAGTGGTAAATATTTAAATGGTGCAAGACCTGCCGGCAGCCGCTGGACAGCCACCCAGCGCAATGGCCTGTTCCGTGATACACCGGCCGTTAATAATGCAGTAAAAGCGTATCTGGAAGTGGCAGAAAGCCATAATCTCAATCCCGCACAAATGGCTCTGGCCTGGTGCGCCCAGGTAGATGGCGTCACTTCCACCATTATTGGAGCCACAAAAATGGAGCAACTGGAAAGCAATATTAACGCCTTTGAAATCAGCCTGTCAGATGCGGTGTTAAATGATATAAACTCTGTTTTAAAGCAATATCCCATGCCATTTTAATATGGCTCATTTGTCCTGGGAGTGCGGGCATCCTGCATGCATGAAAACTCCCTAATATAAGAGTTGTAAACAGGTAATGCAGTTCAGTATATAATGATGAGTACTCTGAAAAAAATCATTGCACTTTGTAAAAAACAGGATATCCGTATTTCTGAACACGGATATGATGAACTGGCTAATGATAACTTGACCGCAAGAGAAGTGGTTTCCGGTGTACTTGACGCCATACTTATTGAGGATTATCCTGAACATAAAAAAGGGGCTTCTGTACTGGTATTGCAAAAGGATAAAGAAGGTAAACCCATTCATGTTGTCTGGGGTATTCCAAGAGGTTATGAAAAACCTGCGGTTCTAATTACAGCCTATCGTCCTGATCCAGAACTTTGGGATAACTCTTTTATGGAGAGAAAAAGTAAATGACGCATTTATCACAAAGAAAGCAAACTAAATATCTTCATGAAGGTGATTATGTGGCTGAGGTGGAAATTGAGTTAATTGACTCTGATACCAGCTGGTCTCCCACTATGTCACTTGAAACAGCCTATAAACTGGATAATATTCGGGAAGCATTGCGTAATGGTGACCTTTCAACTGCAGCTAAATACGCAACTATCTACGAAATGAAAAAAGTAGCAATTTAATTAGCAATTAAAATGAAACCACTCAACGGCAACTGGAAAATTGTAGAAACAGAACTCTGGGGACAGGATTTTGTAGATCTTATTGAACCGGGACGGGTCAGCTTTGAAGGCGATGAAGATGGCCGAATTATCTTTGGTGCTGTCAATATTGAGCTGGACTGCCGGTACAAAACCGTCCACAAACGTCCCTTTGTTGAATTTACTTTTCAGGGGGTTAATGACGTTGATCCCGTCTGCGGCCGGGGCCATGCGCTGTTAAAATCCGATACCATGATAGAAGGGCAGCTGTATTTTCATTACGGTGATGAGTCCTGGTTTATTGCCAGAAAAATGGACTAATACCTCTCTATTATGCAGACGACGTTTAAGACCACTCTTAACCTGATTCTGTTTATTCTTTTCTGCACAACGGCTTACGCCTCTCAAGATAAAACCCAATCCTTTATGCTGGAAAACGGCCTGAAAGTGATTGTCCAGCCGGATCGTCGTGCGCCGGTTGCTGTGGTGCAAATCTGGTATAAAACAGGTTCGGCTAATGAGTCCCCCGGTAAGCGGGGCATATCTCATCTGCTCGAGCATATGATGTTTAAAAGTCATAACAATCCACAACTGGCACAGGATTTCTGGCAGCTTACCCGTATTGGGGCGAAGCGCAATGCTTTTACTCATCGTGATTATACTTTTTACTTCTATATTGCAGATAAAACCGCATTACCCCGTATGCTTCACCTGGAAGCAGAACGGATGCAGGGGCTTTATGCTTCAGAGAAAAGCCTGGCTATTGAAAAAAAAATCATCCGGGAAGAGTTTAATAATCAGCTCAGTAAAGACCCTTTTTATTTTCTGGATGATCGGATTTACCAGAAAGCCTTCCCTGACAGCGGCTATCAATACCCGATTATTGGTCACTTCAGCGATATTCAAAAACTCAGCCTGCAGCAGTTAAACCACTGGCATCAGCAATACTATACCCCGGATAATGCCGTATTAGTGGTGGCCGGTGATGTGAATGCCAATGAGGTTTTTCATTGGGCAGAACGCTATTTTTCCCCGATCACTAAGCGACGTGACTCTTCCATAAACCCACAAAGAACCATAAAAAACAATCATTTAAACATGCCCCGTGCAGAAATTCATGATGTTTTGCCACACAGAAAAGACCGCAGTGTTTCAACGGGTAAGCTGCTAATGGGATTCAGAGTGCCTTCCATTAAAACCGC
The DNA here is from genome assembly GCA_027076245.1 of Gammaproteobacteria bacterium. Classification (GTDB taxonomy): domain Bacteria; phylum Pseudomonadota; class Gammaproteobacteria; order GRL18; family GRL18; genus JANELJ01. Next base: position 764 of record JALTKC010000361.1, on the reverse strand, counting down.
TGTACCGCAACAGGACGCCTATGCTCTGGAAGTACTAGCCGGCTGGCTGGACAGCGGTGTGCATTCCAGATTACCCCGTGCTTTAATCTGGGACAGGCAAAAAGCTCAGGATATCAGTGTACGTTACAGCCTTATGACCCGTTATGACAGCCTGTTTATTATAGAGGCCATGCCCTTAAAAAATGTTTCCATGACCGAACTGGAACAGGCCATAAAAGATGAACTAAACGCTATCCGGCAGCAGCTTATCAGCGCGCGTGAACTGCGGGAAGTTAAAAACCAGATGATTGCCGCAGAAGTGTTTGAACGGGACTCCACTTATACACAGGCTAAAATCATCGGCCAGGCTGAAGTCATCGATATTCCCTGGTCGGAAGATGCAAAATATATTGAACGCATAAAATCAGTTACAGCAGAACAGGTTCAGGAGGTATTAAAAAAATATTTTACCCCCAATAACCGTATTACAATTATCCAGCCATAATACCTGCCAACTCTCTGCATCCTGCCTCATTCATATTAAGTTTTTACTACAGACTCAGCTTAATATACTATTTAAAGTACTAAATTTATCCTTTATGATAAAAAACAGTATATGTGTAATAAATTTATCAAAAATGATAATTTGATTTTTAATAAATTTAATAATAAACTAAGAACATATATTAACAAGTATCAAATAAGATAAATTTATCTATAACCTATAACCTATAACCTATAACCTATAACCTATAACCTATAACCTATAACCTATAACCTATAAC
>JALTKC010000360.1 GCA_027076245.1 Gammaproteobacteria bacterium | reverse complement strand
TGATCCCCATTTGTTTCACTGCATAACTAACTGTCGCCAGATTGCTGATCATGGCATCTATGGCACCCAGAGATACCATTTCCACACCGGACTCATCGTTTTCCAGACGCACAATTTCAATATCAAATTCAGACTGTTTTAGTAAATCATCCCAATAGGAATCAGCCACTACGCCCACACGCTTACCTTGTAAGTCATTAAGGTGTTTGTACTGATGAGAAGAAATAATAACTGCGGGAAAAGACAGGTAAGGTCGGGTAAAAAGAAGGTATTGCTCACGTTTATTGTTTCTGGCAATAGCTGATATCAGGTCAATTTTTTGATCTTTCATCCCCTGTAAAATATCAGACCAGGAATTCTTTCTCACCGGTATAAATTTAACCGGCAATTTTTTTTCCAGTATGTTGAGATAATCAATAGCAATACCCTGAAACTGATTATCATCATCCAGCCATTCTACCGGCGGAAAATATGGATCAGATGCCACTCTGATCTCTGGATGTTCTTTTAACCACTGTGTTTCTTCCGCAGAGAGTACCAGAGGTGCTTTTATTTCAGAATCAAAAGCATATAATGAATTAATAAGAAAAATAGCGGTTATAAATATTAAAAGTTTCAATAATCACCCTGTAAATTTTATTTATCAAAAAATTCTTTATATGAAACGATCTGTTATTTTATTTACCTATACAAAAACTGGTGAAAATTCTTCCCAGTAAATCATCTGAAGTAAATTCTCCGGTAATTTCAGACAGGGCATTCTGGGCGAGGCGGAGTTCTTCGGCCAGTAATTCGCCGGCTGAATATTCCTGTAATTGCTGCAATCCGTTTTCTACATTCTGAATGGCTTTCTGTATGGCTTCCAGATGTCTGCGTCTGGCCATAAAGGTTCCTTCGCCAGCACTTTGATAACCCATACATTGTTTTAAATGGTCTTTTAATAATTCAATACCGGCATTTTGTTTGGCAGAAAGGTAAATTTCTGTTTGATGTTCAGAGTGATTAATTAATGGCATTCTATCTGCCAGATCAATTTTATTATGAATAATGGTAATGTCTATGGATTGTGGAAATTGAGATATTAACTGTTCATTGACCCTCTGCTGCTGCGGATCATTAATACAGGATTCATCGATTACCATTAAAATTTGATCGGCATTTTCTATGACATCCCAGGCACGTTTAATGCCTATTTTTTCCACTTCACAGTCACTTTCCCTTAAACCGGCGGTATCAATAATATGTAGCGGCATTCCGTCAATATTGATTTCTTCTTTTAATACATCACGGGTGGTTCCAGCAATATCGGTCACAATAGCAGACTCTTTACCGGACAGCGCATTAAGCAGGCTGGACTTGCCGGCATTCGGCTGTCCGGCAATGGCTACCGTCATCCCTTCGCGGATTAAACAGCCCTGTTGGGCTTGTTTTAAAATTGCATTCAGATCCGTTAATATATTCCGGGTATCATTTTCCACCTTGCCGTCTGATAAAAAATCAATTTCTTCTTCCGGAAAATCAATGGCCGCCTCAACATAAATCCGTAATTGTATTAAGGCTTCAACCTGTTCATGAATCAGTTGGGAAAATTCGCCCTGCAGGGAACGCAATGCAGAACGGGCCGCCTGTTCACTGCTGGCTTCAATGAGATCGGCAATGGCTTCAGCCTGGGCTAAATCCAGTTTGTCATTTAAAAAAGCCCGTTCACTGAATTCCCCCGGTTTAGCCGGTTCTGCTCCCAGGGCAAACACCTCCTGTAATAACATATCCATGACCACCGGGCCGCCGTGTCCCTGCAGTTCCACGACATCTTCACCCGTAAAGGAATTAGGTCCGGGAAAATACAGAACAATACCAGAATCTATAACTTGATCGTTTTGATTATAAAAAGGCAGGTAATGGGCAAATCGGGGTTTTGGAGTCTGTTTAATGATGTGTTCAGCGATATTTAAAGACCTGGGGCCGGACAGTCTGATAATGCCCACGCCCCCTCGGCCAGGGGCGGTGGCTAATGCGGCAATAGTGCTGACAGAATGATCAGGCATTCTCTATTTTTTTAGTAATATACCATTGCTGGGTAATGGACAGCAGGTTGTTGACCACCCAGTATAACACCAGACCTGACGGGAAGAAGGCAAAGAATACCGTAAAAATAAACGGCAATGCCATCATAACCTTGGCCTGTACCGGATCCATAGGTGCAGGATTCAGCTTTTGCTGTATAAACATGGAAACACCCATAATTAACGGCAATACATAATAAGGATCCGGTGCAGACAGGTTATTCAGCCATAACATAAAGTCAGCCTGACGCATTTCAACACTTTCCAGTAATACCCAGTAAAGCGCAATAAAAACCGGGATCTGAACCACAACCGGCAAACAGCCACCCAGCGGATTGATTTTTTCTCTTTTATACAAATCCATCATGGCTTTATTTTTTTCACCAGGATTGTCCTTGTATTGTTCCTGTATGGCTTTTAATCGTGGAGCCACTTTTCTCATATGGGCCATGGATTTATAGGAATGTTCCGATAACTTATAGAACATACCTTTAATGATCATGGTTAACAGGATAATAGACACACCCCAGTTACCTACAATCCCCTGGATAAGGGTCAGCAGCCAGAAAATTGGATGAGCAATAACTGACAGGAAGCCATAATCAACAGTGGAGTCCAGTCCTTCCGCCAGATCGTTAATATGCTCCTGTAGCTTGGGGCCAATAAACAGGGTATCGCTTAATACCAGTTGTTGTTTTGGTGCTACCAGTTTTTCTGATGTGATAGTACCGATAATATAACGAGGTTTAACCGTATTTTTATTGGTTACCCGGGAATAATAATTTTCTTTGCTGTCTTTAGGCGGGATCCAGACCGACATAAAATAATGCTGGATAAAGGATACCCAGCCGCCGGTATTCTGCATAGAAAAATTCTGTTCCAGCATTTCATTAAAATCGATTTTTTCAAAGCCGTCTCCTTCTTTGGACACCATGGCACCAGTATAGGTATGAATAAATTTGCTCTGATTTTTATCTTCAACTTCCGTTCTCTGGAATTGACGATACAGATAACCCTTCCAGGCCAGTTCACTATTATTGGTAATAGTATGATCCACTTTTATCTCATATTTACCTGGGAAGAAAGTGTAAGTTTTTGTGAGGGTAAATTTTCCGTCAGCTGAAGTCCAGCTTAAAGGTACTTTCAGTTCATTATTGGCACCCAGTTCATAATTCAGTTTCTGTGCAGTAAATTTAACTTTATGATCAGGTGCATAATTGCCCTTGGTAGCCGCCAGCAGACCTGTCTGACTAACATAGAACAAACCGGATTTATCATTCATTAATACGACAGGACTGGGATCGGTATTAACATCAACTGGGTATTGCAGTAAAGCCACACGGTGTATGTCACCGCCAATAGTATCTATTTCAATATCAAATACATCGGTTTTTACTTTAACCCGTTGACCGCTGAGGATTTTCTGTTCGACTTCAGGCACTGATGCTGCCTGTTCACTGGAGTCTGAACTGACGGGTGCTGAAGGTAAATCACTGCCGTCCTGCGCCTGTGATCCAGACTGAGGAATTAAAGAAGCTGTTTTTTCCTGAGTCTGGCTATGTTTTTGGGTCTGTTGCGGAGGCGGATTCACCTGTAATTGCCAGGACTGCCACAGGGACATAGAAACCAGCATAAATGCAGCAAATAAAATTAAACGTTGTGTATCCATGGTATGACTTTTTTAATCACTTATTTTTAAATGGTTTAAAATACTATTAAATTTCGTTTTGATTTGCCGTTCTGACTGTTTAAAGGTTCTAACTGTTTATAAGGTTCTAACAGTTTATAAGGTTCTAACAGTTTAAAGGTTCTAACAGTTTTAACAAATATCTATGACAAATCATCTGTTTTTTTCTGTTTTAGTGTATTTTCTTTTTCAGGTACCGGATCCAGACCACCTGGATGGAAGGGATGACACCTTAAAATTCGTTTTAATCCCATCCAGCTGCCTTTTAAAACCCCAAAACGTTCAATCGCTGTATGGGTATAACAGGAACAA
>JALTKC010000359.1 GCA_027076245.1 Gammaproteobacteria bacterium | reverse complement strand
ACCCCCTGCATAATCACAAGCCGCCCAAAATCACTGCGGCGTTTAACAATATAGTTAATCACTGAGACTACTGGTGCACAACCCAACCCCCCGGTAATGATCAGTACATCCTGCTGTTTGATCTGAGGCATGGGCCAGCTACTGCCCCAGGGGCCGCGGATACCGATTTCATCACCCGCCTTTAGCTGCCGCAAAACCCGGGTCACCCGGCCTACAGCACGAATGGTATGATCAATAATGTATTTATCATCGGGGTCTGAAACTATGGATATAGGTACTTCTCCCACACCCGGCATATAGAGCATATTAAACTGTCCCGGCTCAAAGTGATATTGTTCGGCCAGTTCAGGCTCCTTAAACTTTAAACGCAGGGTAAAAATATCCGCTGTTTCAAACCGGTTCTCCAGCACTGTGGCTATGGCCGGTAAATAAGGGTTCACAGGGTTATTATCCGTCAACATTTTATCAGTCAACATGGCAACTGGGCTCCTGACACAATATTTCCAGTTCTTCAGTCACATCAATACCCACAGGACACCAGCTGATACAGCGTCCGCAACCGGTACAGCCGCTGCGGCCATACTGTTCATGCCAGAAGGCAAACTTGTGGGTCAGCCACTGCCGGTAATGCTGGCGGGTTTCCTTGCGAAAATGAAAGCCGGCAATATAACTGTGTTCGGCTGTAAAACAGGAATCCCACTGGCGAATATGGGTACTGCCGCTTAGATCCAGAGTTGGTTCATCATATTCCTTATGACAAAAACAACTGGGGCAGACCATGGTACAGTTGCCACAGCTTAAGCAGCGTTGAGCAATCTGATCCCATTGCTGGTGGTTCAGGCGATGAGATAATAACTGAGCCACGGGTCGATCCGGTAACCGGCGTAACTGTTGTGAGGCTTTATCCAGTCCCTGCTGTTTTTCCTGTTCCTGTGCTGCTGTGACAGCATTTAATGGTATTTGGGATGAGAGTGTTTCAAGAACCTTACGGCCTGCCTCTGAACCACTTTGAATAATAAAATCCTGTTCCAGCTCTGTCAGTAATAGATCATAAGTATTCTTTACTTCCGGCCCGTCACCGGTTGAAGCACAAAAACAGGTATCCACACTGCGGTGACAGTTAACCGCCACAATAAACAGGTTTTCCCGGTATTGAGCATAATAGGGATCAATATACTGCTGCTGTAAAAAATGCTGATCCTGTAATTTAAGTGCAGCCAGATCACAGGCTCTTAAACCGATAATCGCCAACGGCTTCTGTTCACTTATTGCTTCATTAAATTCAATGCTGCCCTTTTGTTTATTCACCGACCACAGTTTTTGTTCCGGTTTAAACAGCCACGGTTTAACGCCCTGTGCGCCGGTGGAAATGGAAAAGTAATAATGGGACTGTGAATTATAATGAAGTTGATATTTGCCTGGTTGTTGCTGATCGCTATATCCCAGGGGGAGCTGTGAAAGTTTGCTAATAGAAGAATATTTTAATGTTTGTTCAGAAACGACCGGGCCGACACACTGATGAGACTGGTTTAAACTATCCAGAAGTGCCTGTAAATCCTTTTTTTTTATTGAGTGGTACATACTGGCTGCACCTTTTTATTATCAGCTTTTATCTGCGATACCTCAGAGCAATTTCAGTATAACGCTTTTCAAATTATAACTGCAATAAATCTTCACATTAAACCCGGAAGTGCAGGCAAGATGCCCATATTGGATCTTATATTGGTTTATTATTAATCTTTATTCAGCAGGGACTTTAGATCCGCAAAGGGGTTATGAGTGGCCGCTTCACTTTCCTTATTCACCGCCACATCACCAAATTCCAGGTATTCGTTCATTTTCTGGTGTTCATTATCGTGGCAGTAAATACACAGATTTTCCCAGTTGCTGCCGTCCGGCGGATTATTATTATGATCATGGTCGATATGGTGCACAGTCAGCAGGTGCAGGTTTTCACGGGTAAAGGTTTTTCCACAGCGCCCGCAGACCCAGGGATGAATTTTCAGTGACTGTTCCCGATAGCCTTTTTCCCGCTCGCTGATCTGTACCTTGGCTTTTTTAACAATCGCATCCAGCTTTGCCGGATCTTTTTTCTTTTTTATTGCTCTGCGCCTGCCGACCATTTATGCCACCTGTCATTAATTTAGGATTATCAGAAATATACATCTATATTTTAATCTTTCTGTTATTTTATACAAATTTACCTATAATCTGATTTACACATTTTTATATTACCCTACAGGAACCCAGATGAGTAATAAGGAACCGATTCCGCTGTCTCCCAAGGAGGCCGCCCGTATGCTGCAGGAACAGCCAAACGCACTATTAATCGATGTGCGTTCTTCCATGGAGTATTTATTTGTGGGCCATCCCAAAGGGGCGGTGCATATTGCCTGGATTGATGAGCCAGACTGGGATATTAATCCCCAGTTTGCTATTGAGATCCGCAAACTGATTCTGGGTGGAATATGCGGTGAGCAGGATCAGCATCCAGCCATAATTCTGATCTGCCGTAGCGGCAAGCGTTCTTTTGAAGCCGGTCTGCACCTGCTCAATAATGGTTTTGACAATGTCTATAATGTCGATGAAGGTTTTGAAGGAGAACTTAATGAACAGCACCAGCGTAGTACAGTCGGCGGCTGGCGTTTTCATGGTCTGCCCTGGGAGCAATGTTAGGAGCTAAGTTAGATGAAATTTATTTTATTTCTGGTTATCAGCGGTATTTCCAATGGCTCCAATACGGAATTTCAGCAGACCATGGAGAAGTCCTTTACCGATCTGGAACAATGTGTAAAAACCAGCATTATTATGCGTAAGGTATTACGGGCGGAAGATAATCTGCAAATGCGTGATACCGATGTCTATGCTTATTGCGAACCGGAGAAGACCACTATGAGCCAGAAAGAGTTTATGGACGCCAGCAATAAAATCCACCGGCTGGAGAAGTATCTGACCACTGAAAAGTGGTGAGTTAAGCGATTTTCTAGCTGTTTTTAAAGTTTATCTTATCAAAGTACCGGCCCCGATATAATAAACGGGGCTGTTGCGGATCATCTTTAAACGCCCTGCGGGTATGCAGGACATTATTGCAGATAAGCCCCTGCCCGGCGGCCAGCTGACCTTCAAACTTATAGACTGACTCACTGTTTAATATATCTCTTAATACCTGCTGTGCTTCCTGAGTCAGCGGATCATCTTTCCAGATTACATTTCTGGCACGCGCGGTATAACGCATATGCAAACGCCCTTCTTCTGTGATCATAAATACCGGCCCGCTGCGATCCGGACGGATTAACTCACCATCTATCACATTTTTGGGAATCGTCATGGCATCATTCTGCATAAGTGCCTGAATATACTCCGGGTTTTTATCACGCAACAGGATATACACTATTTCCTGATCCCAGAGCTGGTTCTCTCCGCCTTGTGCCGCAGGACGGACACAATGCAGGATCATGCTGTATATCTGTTCTGACAAACGATTATAATAACCATCAGTATGCCAGTTAATGCCTTTTTCACTATAAGGAATATACATGGCATGTAAGCCCTGATCGACAACCTGTATTGAAGTAAAGCCGTCATTATCAGCACATTCATTTTTATCCAGTGAGGAAATTCCCAGTTGCCGCCCCAGTTGTTCGGGAATATTCTTGTCTTCTACATTACAATTATTACCCAGATCATAAATAACCATACTGGCTTTCTGCAGCCGTGCTTTAATGGCCTGTAATTCCTGCTCACTCAGCTTAAAGGGATCGGCAACCCTTACAGTCAGCTCTTTAATGGACTCAGGATAAGCGTTCAGCTTCTGCTGCTTCCATTGCTGATACTGCTGTTCATTTTCAATCAGAAATGGGCTGTTTTGTAATTGTGCAGACGGCATAATAAGACCTGAATGTGCTCTGGTTCACAAAATTTAAAATTAGAACAAGCTAATATAACAAAAAACTCTAACTTTTTATAATAATCTTTTACGACTATTTATTTTCAACTTTTATAGTCGTTTATAGTGCAGTACTGTTCACCTGAGGTCATGGAGGTTCTGTACTCTATAAACAATGACCTTTGACT
>JALTKC010000358.1 GCA_027076245.1 Gammaproteobacteria bacterium | reverse complement strand
AATTTCAATTTCCTTGCCGAATTTTCCACTTTTCAGGTTTTTTCGCATGGTGGATTTAAATTCAAGGGTTTCACTTTCACCCTGGCGAATAAGCTCATATATTTCATCTTCAAAGTGACTACTGGATATCGCAGTTTTAGGCACATCCTTAAGCTGGTGTGCGTATTTACTGACCAGAAAACGAGACATACCAAAGGCAAACAGCAATATAATTCCACTGCCGGCCAGAATAAACGGGATATTTTCCTGAATAATCGCAGTGAGTGGCTTTTCTGGTACGATAACTCCGGCGTACAGGGAATGATGGTGCTGATCCAGAGAAAAAATTTTGTACCACCAGCGTTTTCCATTGCGGGAAAACTGGATAGTCTGATTAAGTGGCCTTTTTTTATTGATCCAGTCAGTAACGGAATCAAAAATGGTGTAATTAACCGAGTCATGACCGGGTGAAAATAAACTGCCTTTTTCAGGAGTTCCCCTGAGATATTGGGTGTTTCCGGGCGGCAGAATCACTTCCCCGTCCGGGCTAAGCAGGTATGCAATATTACCAGTGTCCTGTTCCTTGCTGGACAAAGACCGGGCAATATCGGAAAGGGTAACATCATAAGCCAGAATATAGGTGTTATTGTCCTTGCCTTTCCAGCGGCTAACACCGGTAACGCCTGGGATCTGCAGGGTATAAAAGCTATAAGGTTTGGTCCATTTGCTCGGGGTTTTACTGTCCAGCGTTTGTGCCAGTTTAAACCAGGGGCGTGTCTGTGGACTGTAATCGACTTTTTCCTGCCATTTTTTTATTAACTGGTTATTGCCGTTCCATAAACGCATTTCAGCCGTGTTTTTGTTCTGTTGCGGATCAATATAACGGGATAACCAGTAATCGTCCTTGCGAGTAAAAAAATACTCTTTACCATCGGAACTGGCCAGAATAACTGAGGATATCTGGGGCAGGGTTTCCAGTACCGGAATAAATCGCTTATTAAAGGTATTTTGTTTATCCGGGGTCAGAGATTCCAGTTCAGCCCATTTGCGTGACAGCAGCAGGTTATTACTGATGGGTTGAAATATCTGCTGCTTTTTTTCGATGACTCGTTTTTCTGCTGATTCAATCGCAGTCAGGGTAATATCCTTTTGCACCTGGCGTACATAAAACCAGGATAAAACCAGGAAGGCTGTGCTTAATAATAAAACCAGGATAATCAAATCCCGGGTCAGACGTCGGCGTACAGAAAGAGAGGTACTTATGTTTACAGGCGTTTCTGCAGATGTTTGTGATTCAGACATAACTGTATTGTCGTTATTTGACCTTGATTTATCAAGAAAAATTTAGCGGCAGGAAAGTATCAGGAAAAAAACGGGCATAATAAACCACGCCAGAGCATGTTGAATTTATCGTGGCGGGTTAAACGAGGACGCAGGTAGATATTGTCGGTGTTTTGTTCCAGTTTTCTTAATACCGACAGACCGCCATGGTAAATAACACCGATTTCTACGGCAAAGCGGCCAGAAAGGTTTTTACATAAGGGCTGCCCCTGAACATAAATAGAACGGGCCCGCTGCAGATGGAGCTCAAGCAGTTCACGGGTATGTTCATTATTAATCTTTTGTCTTAGATCAGAAACACTGACGGATAACTGTTTCATTTCATCTACAGGCAGATAGAGACGATCATTTTCATCAATGTCCTGAGCAATATCCTGGTAGAAGTTGATCAACTGCAGTCCGGTGCAAATGGCATCAGAATAATTCAGGTTATCAATGTCGGCACTGTGGTTAAGATAAAGCAGAATTCTGCCGACCGGGTTAGCGGATAAGGTACAGTACTCCAGTATTTCAGAAAAGTGCTTATAACGGGTTTTGGTCACATCCTGCTTAAAGGCTTTCAGCAGGTCATAAAAAAGACTGATAGGAACCTGAAAACGATTAATAACATCATTCAGGGCAATAAATATTGGTTGACTGGATGATAGACCAGCCTGTATTTTGTCTAGTTCCTCTTCAAAACCATGTAACAGAGCCAATCGTTCAGATTTTGTGTGTTCACCTTCATCGGCAAAATCATCCGCACTGCGGGCAAAGGCATATACAGCACTGACAGGATAACGCAGGTCTTTTTTCAGCAGCCGTGAAGCAACAGGAAAATTCTCATAATGGCTGTGGGCCAAAGCCATACAAAATTGATAAGCTTCGAGAAGCTGCCTATTGGGAGCATGCATTTGTTGTGATTTTGCCGTTAAAATAAAGAAATATGCCTATATCTTTAATAAAATCATAATATACTTTAAACTAAAGATAATAACTATTAGAAATCAACATAATACCTGTGATTAACAGGCAAGGCAGCAGCAATGAAAGATTTATTATTAGGTTTTTTAATTGGCGGAATTATCGGCCTGTGGATAGGCGTTAACCTGGGTAAAGAGCAGCCTCTTATGTCCAACCCCTTCAGCGACAACCCCCGAATGCAGGAACTGGACAAAAAATTTCAGCAAATCCAGAAAGACATCAGCAAAAAAAGCCAGGAACTCTACAACGACACCAAACGTGCAGTAGACGATGCCCTGGACTAAACTCTTTCTTAACCCTTAACCCTTAACCCTTAACCCTTAACCCTTAACCCTTAACCCTTAACCCTTAACCCTAAATCCCTTACAAAAAAGCCTTTATTTCCCGTGGATGCTCAATCAGCGCATCTGCTTTCCAGCGCCGGGGATCATCATCTTCTTCAATATAGCCGAACAGCGCACCCAGAGTTTTCATCCCGGCCCGCTTCCCGGCAATAATATCCCGCTCAGCATCACCCACATACAGGCATTTTTCCGGCGGACAGTTTATTTCTCGGCAGGCATGCAACAGGGGTTCAGGATGAGGTTTGCGTTCACTGGTGGTATCTCCGCTGACAATAGTCCCGGCCCTCTGACTATAACCCAACTGTTCCATAAGCGGATCAGTCAGCCAGCTCGGTTTATTGGTCACAATTCCCCAGGCAATATCGCTGTTTTCCAGTTCTGTAACCAGCTCATCCATACCTTCAAATAAGCGGGTTAACTGGCTGATATTGTTTTTATAAATAGTCAGCAGCCGCTGTCTTAACGCCTCAAATTCCGGGCTTTCCTGGGGAATATCAAAGCCCAGTTTAATCAGAGCAATACCGCCGTGGGAAACAACCGGCCTGATATGTTCAAAGGGCAGGACAGGTTTACCCTGTTCCTGAAGTACCTGGTTAAGAGCGGAGGCCAGATCCGGTGCCGTATCGGCAAAGGTGCCGTCCAGATCAAAGAGTACTGCCTGAGTGGACATGATATATTTAGGTTTAACTGGCTGGTCTGGCGTGAACCAGATAGTTGATATCGGTATCATCACTGAGCTTGCAGTGGCCGGTAAAGGGATTATAGGTCATACCGGAAATATGCTGAGTTTTCAGCCCGGCAGCCCGAATCCACTGGTCCAGTTCTGAAGGTCGAATAAATTTTTTATAATCATGAGTGCCTTTAGGCAGCAGTTTAAGGACATATTCAGCCCCTAAAATAGCCATAGTATAGGATTTTGCATTGCGGTTAACAGTAGAAAAAAACACATCGCCGTCGGGTTTAACCAGTGTATTACAGGCCTGAATAATAGAACCCGGATCCGGAACATGCTCCAGCATTTCCAGACAGGTGACCACATCAAATACCCCAGGCTGTTCCTGAGCCAGTTCTTCAACGGTCATTTTCCGGTATTCAACCTTCTCACCGGACTCATACAGATGCATCCGGGCAATAGTAAGATTAGCATCCCCCATATCGATACCCGTAACATCCGCCCCTTCATGCGCCATACTTTCAGACAAAATACCGCCGCCGCACCCCACATCCAGCACTTTCTTATCTTCCAGCCCACCTGTTCTCTGCTTAACATAGCTCAGTCGGGCAGGATTCAGATCATGCAAGGGCTTAAACTCCCCCTCCTTATCCCACCAACGAGTAGACATAGCCTCAAACTTGGCTACTTCCTGCGGATCCACATTCCCCTGTGAAGACATATCATTTACACTATTCATAAACCCATTATCCAATATTTACAAAACAACTCCAAGCCTCTAAGC
>JALTKC010000357.1 GCA_027076245.1 Gammaproteobacteria bacterium | reverse complement strand
ACTCCAATAATTATAATAATTTTCTGACACATTCCAGATAAGCCTTTTCATCCGGAGCCTGCTGGTTTCTCTGTGCCTGCCAGAGCATCTCCCCCAGACAATCCATAATCTGGTGTTCTGCTTCATGGGGATCACCGGTTTTATTGCATAAAGACTGGTATAAACTGACTATTTCAGCTGGACGTCGGGTGCTGATCTGTTCCTGAATGGCAATATGCATGCCCAGATGCAGAAACGGGTTAGTCTGTCCCATTTCCGGGGTAAAATCCTGTTCCTGATTTTGCTCAATATTATCAAAAAAATCATGGTATTCAGGGTGCAGTTTAATCAGTTCAGCAATCAGGGTTTCCATGGGCTCCATGGGTTGACTGCGTTTAAACTTGTCCCAGCTCTGAAAATAAACCCGGCGGATCTGGTTTCTGTCCTGACCAAAAAGCATTTAAGATCCCGTAAAGCAAACAATACTTAATAAATATATCAATACAGCCGCCATTCTTAACTTTTTTATAGCTGAATGCAAGGCAACGATCGATAAAATACACTTGCAAATTTCAGCATTATTGCTTGATAAAAATCAATAACAGATAAAATAAACTATTGTTTTCAATCTTCTGTTACATTTTAATGTCAGTTTTATTACAATCACTCTTCCTGAAATTTTAAAGCAGAAATATTATGGAACTCAAAAATATTAATGATATCGATGATGCGACCCGACAGTCACGCCGGGAACTCTTTCGTATAGGGACTGCGCTGCTCTTTATTGTGGGGATTATGCTCTATACTATTTCTGCCAATAGTCTGGACGGCAGTCCGCATACTCTCCTGATTATTGCGGCTATGATTGGCGGCTATATGGCCATGAATATCGGCGCCAATGATGTTGCTAATAATGTCGGCCCGGCTGTGGGCTCCAAAGCCCTGACCATGACTGGAGCGATCTTAATTGCGGCCATTTTCGAAGCCTCCGGGGCGCTTATTGCCGGTGGTGATGTGGTCAGTACCATTAAAAAAGGCATTATTGATCCGGTTGGTGTGATCAGTAGTGATGCCTTTGTCTGGATGATGATGGCGGCTCTGCTGGCCGGAGCCATCTGGCTGAATATTGCAACGGCGCTTGGGGCACCGGTATCCACAACCCATTCTATTGTTGGTGGTGTTCTGGGAGCCGGTATTGCTGCGGGTGGTATGGGTATTGCCAACTGGGATAAAATGGGGGCGATTGCTGCTAGTTGGGTTATTTCACCGGTTCTGGGTGGTTTAATTGCCGCCGCTTTTCTCTATCTGATTAAACGATTTATTACCTATAAGGCGGATATGCTGCAGGCCGCCAGAAAAGTAGTGCCCATTCTGGTTGCGATCATGGCCTGGGCTTTTTCCACTTATCTTATTCTTAAGGGGCTGAAAAAACTCTGGAAAGTGGACTTTATGACAGCAGCAGGAGTAGGTTTGATAGTTGCCGTTGTCATTTTTATTATCGTTAAACCGTTGATTGCCAAAGCCGCTAACCGTTTAAATAATGATAAAGAAAGTATTAATTCCTTATTTACCATCCCGTTGATTTTTTCTGCTGCCCTGTTAAGTTTCGCCCATGGTGCTAACGATGTGGCTAATGCGGTAGGCCCGCTGGCAGCCATTACTGAAGTGATTACGCATGGTAATATGGCCTCCAAGGCGCCTATACCTCTCTGGGTCATGCTGATTGGTGCCATAGGTATTGCTATTGGACTGGCATTATATGGTCCAAAACTCATTAAAACGGTGGGCAGTGAAATTACCGAACTCAATAAAACACGTGCTTTCTGTATTGCGATGGCGGCGGCCATTACGGTGATTATTGCCTCCCAACTAGGTCTGCCGGTCAGTTCAACCCATATTGCCGTAGGCGGGATTTTTGGGGTGGGCTTTTTACGGGAATACCTGAAAGCCAGTTACGTTCAGATGGTTGAAGAAATTAAACACCATCATGAAAGTGATAACCCGGAAGAAGTTGAAGCCTTTTTAATGGAGTTTAAAAAAGCGCACCTCGCGCAGAAACGTCAGATGTTGTATGAGCTGAAAATGAAATCAGCTAAAGCCCATTTAAGTAAAAAAGAGCGTAAACAGTTAAAACGGGTTTACAATACTGAGCTGGTTAAGCGGTCTCACCTGTATAAAATTGCTGCAGCCTGGGTTATTACGGTGCCGGTATCCGGTTTAATGGCCGCTATACTGTTTTTCACCATCCGTGGTATGATGCTGCCTTAACAATACAATAACGCTATCGGCAATATACAGCTACAGGAATTAAAATGCTGAGTAAATTCTGGCGCCTGCCTGAAACAGGAGCTTACTGGTTAGTTTTTTTATTGCTGGGTTTGGCCATGGAAGGTGTGGCATTGTTTTACCAGTATAAACTCGACTATGCTCCCTGTGTAATTTGTATTCATATCCGAATCTGGACTGCAGCTCTGATCCTTGTGGCTATTTCGGGCCTGCTGGTCCATAAGTCCCGGATTGGTATTCTGACAAGTCAGTTGCTGATGCTGGTCGTCAGTATCGGTCTGCTGGAACGATCCTGGCTGCTACTAGGCATCGAGCGCGGCTTTGTTGAAGGCTCATGCTCCATGGACTCCGGCCTGCCCAGCTGGTTTGCTCTTGACAAATGGTGGCCCACTGTTTTTGAAGTTATGGAACCCTGTGGCTATACCCCTGAATTATTGTTTGGCATAACCATGGCAGAAGCTCTGCTGGTATTTTCAGTGAGCATGATTTTAGTGCATCTGTTACTACTGACAGGTTTTTTTTTGAAAAACAAAATGTAACTATTCAGCGTATTCATCTTTTGCTCCATTTCGGCGTTATTTTTGTATTCAAATGGTTACGTATTCATATACGCTCACATTTTTCGTGCGCCTCTAGAGGTAGCGAAGCTATTGTGTCTTGAACTGGCACAAAATCTAAACACGCTGAACAGTTACAACAAAACATAATCCCAAATAATTTTTTGGGTAACAGGCAGACTAGGACAAGAGCTTAGTTCATACGAAAAAAAATGGCTTTATTATCAGAATCTGTTGTTGGATTCCACATTAAATAAACTTTGTCACAAGCTCCATCATCAATAGCAACGGCCTGTTTACAGTTTGATGGTAATTTATAATGAGTCATTATGTCTTTATCGGTTGGTGATAGGGTTAATTCAGGCTTAAAATACTCATTGATCTTACATAGTTCTGGTAATTCTTCATTTCCACCCTTCAGATCAGAAATACGTAAAAGAGTATCGTTTATTTCAGGCTGTCCTGATGTGTTATGGATAATAGTTACATGGTAACCTGCGTGTTCAGGATTAACTATGTCTTCCCAACCAATAATGTAATCATCAATACCATCACAGGTTATATCTGTTTGTAGCCAGGCTGCTTTCTCTGAATTATATGAATTTTGGTATTTTTTTTGTAGCATAATATGCACAGAATCTTTTGTTAATTTGGGTGAGTTTTTTGTTTGGGATACAGGTAATATGGGTTCGCCAGAAACCAATTGGCCATGCCATTTACCGCCGCTACCTGCTTTGTTGTCACAATATGCCCACGAACCTGTGAAGTTTGATGATGTAATATTATTGAAAGTTAATGTCCCCCAATAATTACTCCCCCCTATGCTATGACTGCATTTGATTTTGGAAGTCTTTTGTATCCAGTTTCCGCTAAGAGAGTTATGGTCCAGAGTGCCTGTGATTTTACCGTGATATTTAGGGTATTTGCCTGTAATCTGACTACCATGCTGTTGTAAAAACACAGGGCCAAAATTACTACTCCACTCAGATTCTTTGGTATTTTTAGAATATGCTGAAAGAGTGAATAGATTAAAAATAAATAGGGGGACTAAGATTATATGGAGCTTGGAAAAAACAGACATAACTTTCATTTGATGTAATTCCGTAAATAGATTGTTTTATTAATAAATCATCCTGTTTGATAAGAAAATACCATAAGATAATATTAATTTTAAAAGTATAGGAAATTAAATATTTTTTTCAATCTATAATTTTATAATGTGGTTGCCGGATGATTTGTATATTTATTATCTTGTGCTATATAGAGG
>JALTKC010000356.1 GCA_027076245.1 Gammaproteobacteria bacterium | reverse complement strand
TCCGTATTTATCAGTATGAATTTCTTCACCTTCAGGGCCGGTCACAAAAACACCGTCCTGATAGTCCAGTTGGGGCTTGGGGGTTAAAGGCAATGGTTTGTAGGTGACAGAATCGGGGATAAGGTGGGCGTGGTTGTGGTAGTAAAAGCCGCCGCCGGCACTGCTGTCAGCGCTGCCGCTGTATCGTTCCAGTGCGCCGTCCTGTTTAATGGTAAAGGTCATATTGTGGATAAGGTAGCGCTGGTTAAAGTCGGCTCGCAGGTGGTTAATCAGGCTGAAACGCCAGCCCGGTTCCAGTTGGATGATGTCACTGCGGGTGTCTGCAAAATGACTCCAGGCTTTATAAGCCTGCAGGCTCTGGTCGATAAAGTGCTGGCCGGTCTCGGCGTTGTCAAAGCTTAAGTGTTCATGAAAGCTGTAGTGTTCCAGATTGGGGCTGGCATCGATGGACTGGGACTGCTCCAGCATCTGACGCGGGCGGGTAATGTCAAAACCAATGTGGCTGGCCCGGTCAAAGCCGATACGGGAACCCAGGGAAAACCGCTCACAGGTGGCGTACTGTGGTTCCAGACCATTGCGTGGGCGCAGTTCCACCTGGCTGCCCTGTTCGGTCTGTATTTCGGGCAGGGCTTCGTTGCTGTCGGCAAAAACCAGCCGGTGTTTGTCACTCTGGTGTTCAAAGTGGTAGTGGATACCGTGGCGTTCCAGCAGGCGGCTGATAAAGGTCAGGTCACTTTCGTTAAACTGGACGGTGTAGTTCAGGGGCTTGTAACGCTCTTTTAAACGAAAGCGGTATTCCTGTTCGGTCATACCGGCTTCTTTAAGCAGGGTGGTAACAATGTCGATGACACTTTTTTGCTGAAATATCCGGCAGTTGGTGCGGTAGTTCATAAACCACAGTTTGGGTACCAGGGTAATGGTGTACTGATAAGACTGTCCCAGTTCGCTGTCCATAGAGGCATCGCTGATAATGCCGTGAAAGTAACGGGATTCGTTTTTATAGTAAAAGTTTATAACGGCAGCCTGACGGATAAGGTTTTTTAATTTCAGGTTGGGTATGGGGCAGATAAAACGGGCGGTGAGTTCATAAGGCGCTGACATAGCCTGCTGGCCGCTCAGTTCGAATATGCGGGTTTCTTCAGGGCAGTTACTGATGTCCAGGTTCAGACGCTGAGTGTTTCCGGGGGTGACCGGGGCGGTTGACATGGTGATATCCTTATCGGTTGTCTGTTATGGGTTTTTAGAGTTGACTCATCATCCGGGTGATTCAACGGGGGTTATTTTAACGTAAAGCTAAAATAGATTTCAATCTGGTTTGGGAAAAATACAGAAAAAACTATTTAATTAGTGTGCATCCATTTATTAATGCACACTGGCGGCACATGGATGTTCCGGATGGACACTAATTAAGTGACTCCATGATCCGGTGGTAGCTTTCGTAGCGTTTCCGGGATATTTTTCCCGATTCCAGTGCCTCTAAAATGCTGCAGCCCGGTTCATTGATGTGTTTACAGTCTCTGAAACGACAGGACTGTGCGTATTCTTCCAGTTCTCTGAAGCCGTGAATGACGTCATTTTTATCAATATCCCATAACCCAAATTCTCGTACGCCGGGAGAGTCGATAACAATGGCATTGTTAACCTGTTTGTTTTCAAGGTGATACAGGCGTGAAACACTGGTAGTGTGGGTGCCTTTTTGGGTAGCATCGGAGACTTCTCCCTCCTTTATGCGGGCTTCAGGGAGCAGGGCATTGATTAAGGAGGATTTGCCCACACCGGACTGGCCTACAAATACCGAGGATTTATTGTTTAACTGCTGGTATAAACTGTCCAGTCCGTTATGGACTTTGGCGCTGGTATAAATAATCGGGTAGCCGATAGCCTGATAAATCTGTATTCGCTGGCTTAACTGTTCCAGTTGGTCATCGGTTAACACATCAATTTTATTGAGTACCAGCACGGCATTAATACCTGACAGTTCAGCGGCAACCAGATAGCGGTCAATAAGACCTTCGTTAAGTTCGGGAATGGGTGAGGTAATTATCAGAATTTGATCAATATTGGCGGCTACCGGTTTCATCTGTCCGGTAAAATCAGGGCGGGCCAGGACATTTTTGCGTGGTTCCAGCGCTGTAACCACACCCTGGATCTGTTCGTCCGGGGGCAGGTCTTTTATTTTCTGCCAGATGACATTGTCACCACAGACTATGGATTCAATATTCTGCCGCAGGGCACAGCGGATAATTTCACTGGTGGTGTTGTTCTCAATATCCTGCTTTTCAATAGCGCGTTTTTCTATGGCACGCTTTTCAATATCAAGAGTAGCACCAAAATGGCTGATCACCAGACCGTGATAGTGAGTATCATCAAGATGATCAAGAGAATCGGATAATTTGCTGAGCTTTTTTTGGGCTCTGTCCAAACGTTCCTGCTGGATTTTCTGTATCCGCCACTGCTGACGACGGTTCAGTTTACGTTTGGCCATAATTTTTTATTTGTGAGTTGAATATAAGTTTTATTTTATTTTATAGAAATTTTTATTCAGGTATTCTACTACATCTTCTATCTGATCTTCCGGCCAGGGTACGCCGACGGTGGTTTTGCAGCGGGTGACCTGCTTTCTGAGACCTTCTATGGTATTGACTCTGCGATCTTCCCGGGTATAAATAACATTAGGGTTACCGCCCATTAAAGAGGCATGGCAGGACAGGCAGTTGGCATCATGGAGATCCTTGCCGTGGGCTGGATTAGCGGCCTGTGTGGTTTGTGCCAGTGCCAGTAGTATGGAGGTAGTAAGTAATATTTTTGTTGTACTTTTTATTGTTCTTTTTATTCTTGTTTTTAAAGTCATTTTCATTGTTCTTCCTGTGAGCAATCTTTTTATAATGTTGGTTAAGTGTTAAGTGTTAAGTGTTAAGTGTTAAGTGTTAAGTGTTAAGTGTTAAGTGTTAAGTGTTAAGTGTTAAGTGTTAAGTTTGAACGGTCTGGTTTAAATGGGCGATTCTTACCGGTGCGGGTGGATGGGAATCGTACCAGGCTGAATGTATGGGGTCTGGTGTCAGGGTATTGGCATTGTCCTTGTAAAGCTTCACCAGAGCCTCGGTCAGTTTAGCGGCATCGGCCTGCTGGGCAGCAAAATCATCGGCTTCAAACTCGTGTTTACGACTTATCATAGCGCTAACGGGCGCAAGAAAAAAGGTAAAAACAGGGGAGCTTAAGCTAAACAGTACCAGAGCCGCATAAATAGACGGGGTACTCATACCCAGGCCGTTATAAAACCAGCTTTGTTGCATAATCCAGCCCAGTACGGCAAAACCGATTAAAGTCATAATGGTCATGGTGAGCAGACGCTTTAGAATATGTTTGCGCTTAAAATGACCCAGTTCATGTGCCAGTACGGCTTCCACTTCTTCTTCATCCAGAGAGTTGAGCAGATTATCAAAAAATACAATCTGTTTATTATTGCCCAGACCGGTAAAATAGGCATTGCCGTGACTGGAACGGCGTGAGCCGTCCATAACCTTGATGCCCTTGCTGATAAAGCCGCAGCGGGTCATCAGGCGTTCTATGCGCTGTTTAAGGGACTCATCATCCAGATCGGTAAATTTATTGAATATTGGGGCAATAAAAGCCGGGTAGGCCCACATCATCAGAAAACCGAAACCCATCCAGACGGCCCAGGCATACAGCCACCAGTAGGTACCGGCAGAATCCATTAACCACAGGATAACCATAATTAAAGGCACCCCGATCAGCAGACCTAAAATAGTCTGTTTAATTAAATCGCTGAGCCAGGTTTTAAAGGTGGTTCGGTTAAAACCGAATTTTTCTTCCAGAACAAAGGTGCTGTACAGGCTTAAGGGTAAATCCAGAACAGAGGAAATAAAGGTGATTAGCAGGATAAACAATACACCGCTATAAATGGGTGACAGTGCCCAGGAGTGGACATATTGATCCACCCACTCAAGTCCGCCCCCAAGGGTCCAGACCAGCAGCAGTACGCTACTAAATAATAAATTAATATTTCCCAGTTTTTTTTTGGCAATGGTGTAGTCAGCGGCTTTCTGGTGATCGGCCAGGCTGATCTTTTCAG
>JALTKC010000355.1 GCA_027076245.1 Gammaproteobacteria bacterium | reverse complement strand
GACTATCGTATTAATGTTATTCTCAAGGACTATGTGATTGATCTCCATGCTTATTATGAGCGATATCTGGCTGATAATTCGGTACAGGAGGATGCCCCGACACTTTCGAAACAGGCTTTTGAGATGTTTTCCGGGTATCTGCTCAATAGTCTGGAACGGGTAAAAAAACGTCTGGGTGGAGAACGCTATCAGTCCATCAGTAAACTGATGTCAGCGGCTCTTAATGAACAGCAATCTAGCGGCTCAGTTACCCAGCACAAACTCTGGATAGAGGCTTTATTGACTTCATACTATGATCCCATGTATGAATATCAGCTGGAAAAGAAACAGGAGCGAGTTGTTTTTCGTGGTAATGCCCATCAAATTCTTGCTAATCAGAACAAAATCCTTGATATGAGTTAAGGCGTCATCAGTCAGTTAAAATATAATTTCCCCTGGTAACTGATTAATTTAGGATAATATAAGGGGCAAAAAGGTGTCTTTAACTATTAATTCATTTATGGCTGCCCACCACAAGGAATGTGATGAACTGTTTGCTCAGGCAGAACAGGCCGTTTCTGAAGGTGACTGGGAAGGTGGTTTGTCCCGTTGGCAGGCTTTTGCTGACGAGCTTGAAAAACATTTTAGCCGTGAGGAACAGGTTCTGTTTCCTGAATTTGAACAGGCAACCGGCATGACCGGCGGGCCGACTCAGATGATGCGTATGGAGCACGAGCAGATGCGTTCTCTGGTGAATGAAATCAATAAGGCCGGTACTACCCGGGATATGGAGCAGTTTCTGGGTTTAACCGAAACCCTGATGGTGACCATGCAGCAGCATAATATGAAAGAGGAGCAGATCCTTTATCCCATGACTGATCAGTCCTTAAATAATGCCCAGGAAATTATTGAACGGATGAATCAGTAAGTTCATTATGACGACAGGTAATACGACTATGGTCAGGGAAATAGTCATTGATGTCAGTGAATTAGAAGCGCCTCAGCCCTTTGAAGAGGTTTTAAGGCAAGTTAAGCGGCTTCGTCCCGGAGAATATATTCATATGCTGCACCGAAAACAGCCGCTGCCTCTGCTGCAGTTGCTGGAGGAAAACGGTTATGCTGCTGTTATGCGTAAAGGCGACAAACGACCCTGGGAAATATATATCTGGAATACTTCCGACCCTCTAAGCAGTGAGTACTGCCGGAATCACTTTGTTTCAGAGTAATTCTTCAGGCTGAAAATGAATCTTCATAAACTGTCCCTTGATACTATCCCCCCACTTTTAACTCCTTTGCGGTTTTTTTTAACTGCACCGTTGTTCGGTGTTTTAGCTGCATTACTATTATTATTTAACGGTGAGGATTTCTGGCTGAATCGCTGGAACAATACCAATCTGGCTCTGACGCATTTGCTGACTATTGGGTTTATGCTGATGGTTATGATGGGTGCTTTATACCAGTTTATACCCGTTATGAACGGTCAGCTCGTACCAGGCAGTAAAAAACTGGCGCCGGTTATTCATGTTTTAATGATACTGGGTGTACTGACCATGGTATCGGGTTTTTTATTTACTTATAGTGTGTTTTTCCAGGTAGCACTGGCGGCACTTGGCAGTGCCATAGGTTTATTTGCTCTTTCATTGCTACCTTTGCTGGTTTCAAGACTGGGTAACCAGTTAATTGTTTATCTGCTTAGACTGCTGTTTGCAGTGTTACTGATAACACTGGGGCTGGGATTGTTTTTGCTGCTCGGTCATGCTGAGCTGGAACTTAATCTGTCCTATCGTGGTTATACCAATCTGCATGCGCTCTGGGGAATGCTGGGCTGGGTGGTGTTGATTATTATTGCAGTCAGTTCACAGGTGATCCCGATGTTTTATGTGATATCGGAGTTTTCCACCCGCTACCTGAAAGTACAGTCGCTGGCCATAATGCTGACTTTACTGCTGATAAGTTTTTATGATATAGCCTTTAACACGGGACCGGCTACAGACGATAAGCTGTCTGTTATTTATTATACTCTGGCCATTTTACTGTCAGCAGAATTGCTGGCCTTCGTTTTTTATACCCTGCATAAAATTGAACAGAGAAAGCGTAAACTTGCCGATGTCACCATTAATTTTTACCGGCTGGCTCTATGCTCACTGTTGGCTGTTATCGTGCTCTGGTGGGTATCTGTTTTTTTGCCCCTGGCTCAGCTGACCTATATACTGGCTATATTATTAATATACGGCCTGGCCATATCTGTAATTAACGGTATGCTGCATAAAATTACCTCTTTTTTAATATTTTTACATCTGCAGAAACTGTCAGTGAAGCGTCCTGATGCCATGACTCTAGTACCTAATATGAAACAGGTGATCAGTACGCCTAATTCCCAGATTCAGTTTATGCTGCACCTGATATCAGGAGCCCTGTTGCTGATCGCTGTTTATTATCCAGCACTGACTATACTGGCTGCTGTCTTTATGCTGGCTAGTTTTGTCTGGTTGAGCTGGTGTCTGTTTCAGGCCAGTATGTTGTATTTAACCTGCCGCAAAAAAATTCTCACCTGCCCGGAAATGTCTATGAGTTTCTAAAAACTTGAATCTATAGTTTTTATTGTTTAGTCTTAATATAAGTTAAGCCCATCATTTATTACCGTACTAACGGCAGGAATATTAAATCCAACTATGTTAAGACAAATCATCGGTCCCTTAATATTTCTGATTTTTGCCTGGTTTATTGTTTCTTCTGATGATGCTAAAACCATTATTTCCGGTATTGCCATTTTCCTTATCGGTATGCACTATATGGAAAACGGCTTTAAGCTGTTTAGCGGCGGCGCACTGGAATCCTTTCTGGAAAAGTTTACCAACACCACCCCAAAAGCCATTGGAGTGGGTTTTCTGTCAACGGCGGTAGTTCAAAGCTCCTCACTGATATCCGTTATTATTATTTCCTTTCTGTCAGCAGAACTGATTGGTCTAACTCAGGCGGTTGGCGTTATTTTTGGTTCCAATATTGGTACTACGACAACGGCCTGGCTGGTTTCATCATTTGGTCTAAAAATAAAAATTGCTCAGTATGCTTTACCCATGCTCATTTTCGGTGTCATTTTTCAGTTTTCCAAACATAATAGTTATAAGGGACTGGGCAGTGTTTTAATTGGTCTGGGTTTTATCTTTCTGGGTATTGCCTATATGAAGGAAGGTTTTGATACCCTGAAAGAGGGTATTAATCTGGCTGAGTATGCCATGTCGGGTTATCTTGGTGTGCTTGTTTACCTTTTGCTGGGGGCTATTGCCACGGTCATTATTCAGTCCAGCAGTGCCACAATGGCCATTATTATTACCGCTCTGGCTTCTGGTCAGATTGATTACATCAACGCACTGTCTCTTGCTATTGGGGCGAATGTCGGTACAACAGTTACTGCAATTCTGGGTTCTCTTGCCTCCAATAGAAACGGCAAACGTCTGGCCGTAGCGCATTTTATTTTTAATATGATTACCGGGCTGGTTGCGGTGCTGCTTATCTATCAATTGCGTGATCTGGTGGAGTTACTGGCGCCTTATCTGTCCATCGCACAGGATGATTTTGCCATGAAACTGGCTCTGTTTCATACTATTTTTAATGTGCTGGGTGTTTTACTGGTCACGCCCTTTATCAGGCCGCTGGTCAATTATCTCCGAACTTTGTTCTGTGTAAAGGAAAAAGGCCGGGGGCAGGTCAAATATCTGACCGAGGAAGTTATGCAGATACCGGCATCGGCACTGGAAGCCCTGCGTAAGGAAACCATACATCTGTATGACAAGTCCCTGGAAGCCCTGGTACATGCTATGAACTTGCACCGTACAGAAATTTTTTCAGATCGTAAGATCCCGGAACTGGTAGAATTATCCAATAAACCCATGGATGTGGATGTTAACAGGATTTATCAGGAAGAAATAAAAAATATTTATTCAGAAATCTTACGTTATTCCTCCCAGACTCAGTCCTATATGGATGAAGAAGGTAACAATAAAATCTATGAATTAAAGCTGACAGCTAGAAATATTGTTGAAATGGTTAAGGATATCAGGGAGTTGCAGAAAAATCTTAATTATTTCATTAAAACCAGAAATAATTATATGATCAATG
>JALTKC010000354.1 GCA_027076245.1 Gammaproteobacteria bacterium | reverse complement strand
TTCTAACATGCAAAATAATAATAAGCAGGCAAAAACATTAATGATTCAGGGCACCACTTCCGATGCCGGGAAAAGTGTTATGGTGGCCGGCCTGTGCCGCCTGTTTGCCCGTAAAGGTGTCCGGGTAGTACCCTTTAAACCGCAGAATATGGCGCTTAACAGTGCCGTAACCGCACAGGGTGGTGAGATTGGCCGGGCACAGGCAGTACAGGCACAGGCCTGTTTTCTGCCACCGCATACGGATATGAACCCGATTTTGCTCAAACCTAATTCTGATACTGGTGCTCAGGTTATTATTCATGGTAAGGCTCGGGGCGATATGGATGCCCGCAGCTATCATCAGTATAAAAAAACAGCCATGCAGGCCGTACTGGCGTCTCATCAGCGACTATCGGAACAGTATGATTTAATTATTACCGAAGGTGCCGGCAGTCCGGCAGAAATTAACCTGCGGGAAAATGATATTGCCAATATGGGTTTTGCCGAGGCGGTGGACTGTCCGGTGCTGGTGGTGGCGGATATTGATAAGGGCGGTGTCTTTGCCCACTTATACGGTACTTTGAAGTTGCTGTCTCCGTCTGAACAGCAGCGTATCAAAGGTTTTATTATTAACCGCTTTCGTGGGGATGTCAGTTTACTGGAGCCGGGCAACCGCTGGCTGGAACGGGAAACCGAAACACCGGTGCTGGGTGTTATACCTTACCTGCATAATTTACACATTGAGGCAGAAGATGCTATTTCAACACAACAGTTGCAGGCAACAGACAGCCAGCTTTTAAATGTGGTGGTACCGGTTTTATCCCGTATTTCCAACCATACCGATTTTGATCCCCTGCGTCTGCATCCCCAGGTCAATTTAAGCTATATTGGTGAAGGGGCGGATATTCCTCCGGCGGATCTGATCATTATTCCCGGATCAAAAAGTGTCCGTCAGGATCGGCAATGGTTAAGAGATAATGGCTGGGATAAGGCCATAGAGCGTCATCTTCGCTACGGCGGCAAGCTGCTGGGGATTTGCGGCGGCCTGCAGATTTTGGGACAGAGTATTGATGATCCGCTGGGTATTGAAGGCCAGCCCGGCAGCAGTAGTGGACTGGGTTATTTTGACTATAAGACCGTACTGCAAAAAGAAAAATGCCTGCGTCAGGTCAGTGGAGTTTTTAAGAACAGTCCGGAGGTGTCAGTCAATGGTTATGAAATTCATGCCGGGCAGACAGAGGGCATAAAACCGGAACAGGCACTGGTACGCCTGGATGGTGAGCACAATGAGCAGTATGACGGTATTGTTTCAGATGATCAGCAGGTTATGGCGACCTACCTGCATGGTATATTTAATAACCAGAAAGCATGTGAGTACATACTTCAATGGGCGGGTCTTTCCACAAGGGAAAGTTTTGATTATTACGACTATCAGGAGCAGGCTATTGAGCGAGTGGCTGATGCACTGCAAGAGCATCTGGATATGAACATGATTCAACAGATTCTGGATTTTTAAACATCGGGCTGATAAACATCAAGACAAAACCACTGCTGGAATGGTAATATTTTATAATTAACTATTGGTACAAGTGCAGCATAAACTAAGGAATTTTACATGAAAGTCGGACCAAGAGAGATTGTTACCCCGTTTCGCCCCATTCCCCTGGATGTGCCGGAAGGGATGAAGCCTAATGAATTTTTTAACAGTACGGAAAACCTGCAGGATCTCTCCCAGAATAACGGTCTGCTGTCCAATCCGGAAAACCTGCTTATGTACCGTAAGGCACTGGGGCATAGTAATGAATTTGACACCTCTATTATTTTTAATTCCTCAAAATGTATTCTCGATCCTCTGGGGCGTCCAGTTCGACGTACCCAGTTGCCGGAGGTAACCAAAAACACCTGGAACCGGATGAACCAGATTATGATTGAATACATGATGGAAAAATACCCCGATCCGGCCGATGCCCTGATCCTTGCCGGTGAAGCCAGCCTGGATTCCACCTGGCCTCTGACAGCACCGGGTGTGCCCAGTATTCGTATGCTGCATAACCATTTTATTGTTTTTAATATGGAACAACTGCGTAACGCTGAAATGGCTGATCCCGATAATCCCAACCTGACGGACGGCGGCCAGAACAGCCTGTTCCAGGCCCATATGCGCTCCGTGTACCGCAAGTTTTTTGAATCGCTGGATTTACAGATCCTCAAACCTATTCATGGTACCGACTCACAGATTGGTTTAACCGGTTATCCGCAGGGACTGCCGAGCTGGGAGATTCAGGGCGGGGTAGCCATGCTTAAGAGCACCCATTTCTGGAAAGAGTACGATTTAATCCTCAAAGGTTTCCTCGACTTTTACCGTACCTTCTTCAGTCAGGTTTCTACCCGCAATGCGCCGATTCCCGATAAAGCCTTTTTCCCGGATGAAATTGAAAATACCCTGTTGTTTGACAATGACTTTATGGCCGCGGCCAAAAAAGTCCGGGATATGTGTATTAAAGATGCCAAGTACGCTAATGCCATCCGCTGGCAGCCGGCCTTTAAGCAGCTGATTTACCGAAATGATCAGGGCAAACTGATTGTCACCATCAGTCAGAACTCTATTGGTAATGCCATTACTGAATTATTAGGCGTGGTAGTACGCCGGGTACCGGATGCCGAAGCCTATGAAAAAACCGAAGCAGCTTTAATTGAAAAATTACTGGAAGTTCGACAGCGTCTAATTAACGCTGATCTAGGCGATCCCATTAAAACCCAATACTGGGATTAAAACGCCTTCAGAGAGTCTGCTTTGAGCAGAAAAAAAGGGGGGAAACTTTGTTTAACCCCTCTTGCCCCTAATCGTCAAACGCCCGGATATTTCTGTCTGTGCTTTACTCTGCTTTACTTTCCTCTGTTTTGCTCTGCACATTAAAAATCCAAAAAACTTGACTCTGTACCTGGGTACAGAGTGTATGCTTGATAATAGTTAATCAATTTCAGCCGTATTTATTTAGGTTTATGGCTGTTGAGGCCAATAAAAATGACTATTATCGAGATAAAAATAACCGGGATGACCTGTGAGCATTGTGCTCAAAGTGTTCAAAAGGCGTTAAATTCGCTTGCCGGTGTTAATGCCAGTGTTTCTTATGAGCAAGCTTATGCCAGAGTGGAGATGCAGGACGGTGTTAATAGCCGTCAATTACTGCAGGCCATTGAACAGGCGGGCTATGGTGCGGTTTTAAGCAATCCTGAGGTGAGTTTACAAATATCAGAGAATGATGACAAACTGCATATTGCTATTGTGGGTACCGGTTCCGGAGCCTTTGCTGCCGCCATTAAAGCCGTAGAAAACGGTGCACGGGTAACGATAATTGAAGGTGCAGAGGTCATTGGCGGTACCTGTGTCAATATTGGTTGTGTACCGTCCAAAATTTTTATCCGCGGTGCTCATATTGCTCATCTTCAGGCACACCATGCTGTTGTCGGTATTCCCTTAAATACGCCGACTATTGACCGCAGAGCCATGCTGGCACAACAGCAGCACTGGGTAGATAAACTGCGTTATGCCAAATATGAAAGTATTCTGCAAAGTAATCCCGGAATTACACTGCTGCGGGGTATGGCGAAATTTAAGGATAAAAGCACCTTAATTATTACCAAAAATGATGGCACAGAGCAGGAAATTACAGCTGACCGTATTCTGCTGTCTACCGGAGCCAGCGCCTCTGTACCGGATATTCCAGGTTTGCCGGATACTCCCTTCTGGACCTCAACTGAAGCACTTACTGCGGAAGCCATACCGAAACATTTAATTGTCCTTGGCGCTTCTGTCGTGGCTCTGGAACTGGCTCAGGCGTTTTGTCATCTGGGTTCAGAGGTAACAATACTGGCCCGTTCAGGCTTATTATCAAAAGAAGATCCCGCAATAGGTTCAGCACTAAAAGCCATCTTTGAAGAAGAAGGTATCAGGGTAATGTTGAATGCTGCTGTAAAGGCCGTCAGCTATGAGGGAGAGCAGTTTAAAATACAGACCGATAAGGAAGAAATTCGGGGTAATCAATTATTAGTGGCCACAGGCCGTTCACCGAATACGGCGACACTGGCACTGGAGAAGGCTGGTATAAAAACAGATAAACATGGCCATATTATTATTGACGATCATATGTGCACCAATATTGATAATATCTATGCGGCTGGAGACTGTACCAACCAGCCTCAGTTTGTTTATGTGGCTGCGGCTGCAGGTACCCGGGCTGCCCGTAATATGACCGGTGAGGATGTGGCTATTGACCTGTCGGTACTGCCCACCGTGGTGTTTACTGATCCACAGGTAGCCAGTGTGGGGCTGACGGAACAACAGGCCAAAGCACAGGGAATGGTTGCTGAAAGCCGAACTCTGGCACTGGACAATGTGCCGCGGGCTCTGGCTAATATGGATACCCGAGGTTTTATTAAACTGGTAGCAGAAAAGGACAGCGGTCGTATCCTTGGTTGTCAGGTTCTGGCCCATGAAGGCGGTGAAATTATCCAGTCAGCGGCGCTGGCCATTGGTAATCAGATGACCACTACTGATCTGGCTGCTCAGTTGTTTCCATACCTGACCATGGTCGAGGGGCTTAAGTTAACCGCCCAGACCTTCCATAAAGATGTTAAACAACTTTCCTGTTGTGCGGGGTAATACCATGAGGTTACGGTCTGTTATATTAATATTTGTACTGTTATTAAGCCAACCTTCCGGGGCAGCTATATTTGATCTGGCTCCCCGGGAAATACCTTATTCTGCGCCGGATACTGGCTTTATAAGTCAGTCCGGACAACGTTCACTTTCAGAGTACAGGGGAAAGAAAGTCATGCTGTGGCTGTTTTCAACCTGGTGTCACACCTGTGTTGCCGGTATAAAAGTCATGCAGGACAATCAGGCATTCTGGAAACAGAGTGGTCTGATTATACTGGCGGTAAGAAATCGCAATAACGGCGGATATCCCGGTTTACAGATGCCGGATTTTATAAAAAAGATTGCCCCACAGTTAGCACAGGAACCCAACTGGGTGACTGGAGAGGCCAGTGCTGAAATGGCTCAGCAATATAATGCCAGACAGTTTCCGGATATTTACTATCTGATTGATGAACAGGGTCAGGTACAGGTGGTCAGTACCGCACCCACAGCCACACTGCAGAAAATTAAACAGTTTGCAGGAGGAATAAGCCAATGATAACCATTATCCGGGCATTAAAAACTGTACTCAGTCAGCGTATTTATCAATGGCTTACAGCAGGTAGTTTTGGCGTGTTTTTACTCCTGTATCTAATGACCTTGCCGGCTGCCTATACCGGCGGTTATAGCAGTTTTGAAGCATTAAATTATTTAACACCGACCCTGGTTGGTTTTTCGGTGCTGATGGCGGTACTGGTGGCACTATTAATGCCGCTTATTATTTATTTGCTCAGACAGGGCCAAAAAAGCAGTAAGTCATCAGCGGCAGGCGGGCTGTTGATTGGTTTTCTGGCACCCATATTATGCTGTTCACCTCTTTTACCCATTGCTATTGGCTTTCTGGCCGGGCTGCTGCCGTCACTGGGAGGAGCCTTTGGGGTACAGATACAGGGGTTTATTGCCACCCATCAAATTGAACTGTTTATTGCTGCAAGTCTGTTATTGCTTTTTGCCCTGTATCAAAATGCCAGAAAGGTGAATGAGGGCTGTCATTGCAGGGTGTAAAACCATTGTATGTGATGTTTCAGATTATGCCGGATAGCAAGATCCCTGTTATTATAAATAATAGTTTTTAAGCACCAGCTTTTATCAAAAGGAATCGCTATGGGCAAACCCCTGACCATTGGTTATCTGGCCAGAATGGCCGGAGTCAATATTGAAACAATACGTTATTATCAGCGTACCGGTTTAATTGATGAACCGCCTAAACCCGGCTCCGGTTACCGCATTTATCCACCCCGGACTATAGAGCGCATTAAATTTATTAAACGTGCCCAGAGACTAGGTTTCAGCCTGAAAGAAATAAAGGAGTTGCTTGAGCTGGGGGATGGACACTGTGAGGATGTCCGGGTAAAAGCTGAACAAAAACGTGACCATATTGACCAGCAGATTAATGAACTGACAAAATTACGCAATACCCTCGATACGCTAATCAATGACTGTCATAGCACAGTTAATCCAGTACAATGCCCTATTGTAGAAACGCTGACAGGACAGGGCGCTGAGTTAAAATAGCAGGCTTATTGTTCCACCGGCAGGCCGGAGGCCTTCCACTCAGGAAAACCATCTTGCAGACGACGGGCGTTAATGCCTTTTTCTCTGAGTTGGGCAACGGCTTCAAAAGCCAGCACACAGTGCGGGCCGCGACAATAGGCCACGACTTCCTGTTCAGAGTCCAGTTCATCCAGGTGTTTTTCAAGTTCGGATAAAGGTATATTAATGGCACCCGGAACGTGACCTGACTGATATTCTTCTGGTGGACGTACATCCAGAACGGTCACCAGATCATTACGAACCCGGTCAAGCAGTTCGGTAGCAGGCACAGGCTCAAGGTTGTCCTTAACCGTCAGAAAAGTATTCACCAGTTGCTGTACTTCGGCCAGATGGCGTTCGGCTACATTGCGCAGAGAATTAAACAACTCAATAACATCATCACCGCTGATGCGGTAAAACACCTGCAGACCTTTTTTGGTACTGACCACCAGACCTGCCTGGCGCAACTGCTGAAGATGCTGGGATGTATTAGCTACGGACAACCCGGAGACCCTGGCCAGTTCATCAACGCTGCGTTCTCCCTGAGCAATAAATTCAAGTAATTCAAGGCGGTTGCCATTACTCATGGCTTTACCCACCCGGGCAAACTGAGTAAATAAATCCTGTTTGAAATGATTACTTGACATAAAACGGAATACCTTTAGAATACTATTCAATTGTTTAATTGAATAGTATTCGTTTGAATAGTGAATGTATTGGCAATTATATCGATAACAGATAAGGCTGGCTACTGCCATTTAAAATAAAACAAACAGGAACAGGCATGACATTTAATGAATTTATTTTAACGAATGAAATCCCCATACGGCTGGGTTTCTTTTTTGGCGTATTTGCAGTCATGGCCATCTGGGAGTTAATTGCACCCAGACGGGCACTGACGGTTTCAAAGCTGTTGCGCTGGGTGAATAATCTGGGGCTGGTATTCTTTAACAGTTTGATATTGCGCCTGTTATTTCCGGCAGCGGCTGTGGGTGTTGCGGCTTTTGCACAGAGTCATGGCTGGGGACTGCTGAACTATTACCATCTGCACTGGGCACTGGCCATATTGATTGCGGTGGTGGCTATGGATTTTATTATCTATTTACAGCATGTGATGGTTCATGCCGTTCCTTTGTTATGGCGTTTTCACCGGGTGCATCATGCCGATCTGGATTATGATCTGACAACCGGAGCACGTTTCCATACCGTGGAAATTATTCTTTCCATGTTGATTAAATTTGCCACGATTATTGTGCTGGGTGCGCCGGTAGTCGCCGTGGTTATTTTTGAAGTGATTCTTAATGCCCTGGCCATGTTTAATCATGCCAATGTTAAATTACCGGATGCGCTGGATCGGCTATTACGCTGGTTAATTGTTACCCCGGATATGCACCGGGTGCATCATTCTGTAGAAGATGATGAGACGAATAGTAATTTTGGCTTTAATCTGACCTGGTGGGACCGTCTGTTTGGTACCTACCGGGAACAGCCTCGCGGCGGACAGACAGGGTTTACGATTGGTATCCATAAATATAGGGATGTTAAACAGACTAACTGGATTACGGGTATGCTGATGCTGCCCTTTAAAGGCAGGGTAAGTGAGTATGCGATAAATACCCGCCGCTGGCAAAGTAAACTTGAGACAGAAGAGAATCAGTCATGAAAAAAAATAGTATCAGACTGCTGCTGTTCAGTGTATTGCTTGGTGGTATTGTACTGGCTGTTATCTACAGAGATGTGATCAATACCACGGTGATTCAAAATCAGATTGAACAGTCTGGGGTACTGGCGCCGCTGATCTTTATGCTTATTTATATACTTGCCACGGTGTTTTTTCTGCCCGGTTCAATGCTAACGCTGATAGGGGGAGCCCTGTTTGGGCCGGTAATGGGTGTATTCTACAATCTGACGGCAGCGACTATTGGTTCTGTGCTGGCTTTTCTGGCGGCACGCTACCTGGCTTCTGACTGGGTCGCCAGAAAATCAGCGGGACGTTTAAAAGAGCTGGTGAATGGTGTTGAACAGGAAGGCTGGCGCTTTGTGGCTTTTGTCAGGCTGGTACCGTTGTTTCCTTTCAATCTGCTTAATTATGCCCTGGGCTTAACTCGCATTCGATTACTGGATTATACCCTGGCTACTTATATATGCATGTTACCTGGAGCCATTGCCTATACCTATCTGGGTTATATAGGCCGAGAGGCAGCTACCGGTGGCGAAAGCCTGATCCAGAAAGCCATGCTGGCGCTGGCTTTACTGGCCGTTGTCGCTTTTCTGCCTCGATTTATCCGACAGTGGAGTTTGAATAAAAAAATGATCCCGGTCACTGAATTAAAACAACGCCTTGATAATTGTGAGGATTTGTTATTGCTGGATGTGCGTACCGAAGAAGATTATTATGGAGAACAGGGGCATATTGAGGGAGCGCTGTTATTGCCGGTGGAACAGTTAGAGCAAAAAATAACTGAATTAACAGAACGATTAAAGAATAATAAAGATAAAACCATAGTAACGATCTGCAGAACCGACAGAAAATCCAGCAAGGCGGCACAACTATTATTAAAACATGGCTTCAGTCATGTACAGATTGTCAAAATGGGTATGACTGACTGGATAAGGGAAGGTTATAGCAGGGCAGATTAAATTAAGTGTATTAAAAAGTATCTTAAATCTGGGAGTGCAGATATCCTTGCCTGCATTCCCAGAATTTTTCAGGCTCTTATTGCAGCTGATATTCACCGGCTGTAGTATCCCACTTGAAGGTATCCTGTGAGTAACTGCCTGCTGCAGGTGGATTAGTTTCCAGTGTTTGCAGTACACTGGCTACACTGCTGTTGCCAGTCAGATTAAAGTCGGCAGGATTAACATATTCTTCAAATTCAACACTCCAGACTTTCTGACCGGTATCTGCAACGGTTGTCAGAGGCTGTGATTGCAGACTGGTTTTTTGCAATGGAAAGACATCGCCAGGGCCTGGATCACCGTGGACAGGAGTGGCGTTAGCATTAGCAGAAAAAGCAGTAGCGGCAACGAATAATAATGTAGTTAATGTTTTCATGATTATTTCCTTTTTGTCTGTAACAGGTTTTTGAGTTTTTAAAACAATCTCTGTTTTGTTGAGTTAACTATACAACAATCACCCTTACATAATCCTTACATAAGGATTAAATGTTTGTAACGTTTTTATCACGGAAGAACTTTATAGTTGAATATGAGAAGTTAAAAATATCGTTAGAAAATCTTAGTTAGAAAAAATCAGCTGAAATAAAAAAGCTCTCTGCCTGTCAGTAGGGGCAGAGAGCTTTTTGAAAGAAATGAAAATGTAATGATTCTGATTATATTTTATTGCAGTTGATATTCACCGGCTGTAGCATCCCAGTTAAAGGTATCACCTGACTGCATTCCACCTGCTGCAGGAGGATTATTTTCCATTTCCTGAATCAGGCTGGCAACACTGTTCTGTTCAATCAGGTTGAAGTCAGCTGGGTTAACGTATTCTTCATACTCAATACTCCAGACCTGTTTGCCTGTGTCAGCAACAGTGTTCAGAGACTGTGGCTGAATACTGGTTTCCTGGATTGGAAAAACATCGTTGATGGCAGGGTCACCGTGCAGTGCATCAGTTCCGGCATTAGCATTAACAGCAAAAGCAGTAGTAGCAGCAAAAATTAAAGTAGATAATGTTTTCATGGTAGTATCCTCATCGTTAGTATCTGGTAAGTTGTTCTGTAAATATATTCTTTTGTTTCAGTTTCAGTTTTAGTTTCGTTTTCTGTTTTGTTGGGATAACTATACAACAGTCTCCCTTTCACCAGCCTTACATGAGAATTAAACTTTTGTAATGTATCTGTTATGTTGCTCTTATATTTTATGGGGTTTACCCGAAAAAGAAGTGAACGGTTTATGTTAGAATAGCTAAAAACTTTACGGGAAAATACTATGCATATATGGGTTGATGCCGATGCCTGTCCAGTCGTGATTAAGGACATTCTTTTTAAAGCGGCCAAACGAACAAAAATACCCATGACCCTGGTGGCTAACCGCTTTATTCAGATACCCTCTGTCGATAATATTAAAATGCTTAAAGTGCCGGCTGGCTTTGATGTGGCGGATAATGAGATTGTAAAGCGGGTAGAGAAAGATGATCTGGTGATCACCGGTGATATTCCACTGGCAGCAGAGGTCATTGAAAAAGGGGCTCAGGCTTTAAACCCAAGGGGAGAGCTTTATTCAGCCAGCAGTATCAAATCCAAACTGAATATGCGGGATTTTATGGATACTATGCGCTCCAGTGGTGTGCAGACGGGCGGCGGACCGCCGCCGTTAAACCAGACGGACAGGCAGAATTTTGCCAATCATCTGGATCGTATTCTAACTCAGTATCTGAGTCAGCAATAAGCCAGAATAGTGCTGCTCTCCTGGGAGCGTGGGCATCCTGCCCACATTGATAAAGAAGGTAAGTGATTGCAAATGCGGGCATGGATGCCCGCACTCCCAGGTAGTTAAGAGCCAGTTAAGACCTGAAAATTACATTCCATTCCCGAATTTATCCGTTTCAGTCACACCGCTGTCACGCACAGTTTTCAGTGCAGTGCCGTACTGGGCCAGAATATTTAATGACCATTGCAGTCGTTCACGAATCCAGGGGTCAGAACGGCTGTCATTATCATCAGGATTATCATTTAATACCGATTCCACATGACGGATAATGACCTGTTCCGGGATATAACATAAACGGGAATTTTTATAACTGCTCATACGCAGTTCGGCAACAGGATAAGCACCGCCGTCACCGGCAGACACTGATACAATCAGCGCCGGTTTATGAGCCAGTTCATTTTTGCCGAATAACAGAAAAAAGTTTTTTAGACCGGCGGGTACCTGACCGTGCCATTCTGGAGTAATTACCACCAGTGCATCACAGGACTGTAACTGTTCGCGGATGGGGTTTAATAAATCCTGCCAGTGCTGTTCTCCGTCCCAGACGCCTTCATCCCATAAAGGCAGTGGATTAGCCGCCAGAGAATAAAGCCAGGTTTCATCGCAGATATCCTTTTGCAGAGTGCTTTCAATATGCTGCGCCACTTTCATACTCTGGGAATTATTTCGATGACTGCCGCTGATAATTGCTATTTTCATGGTTTGCTGCATCCTGTTGGTCTGTTTAATGGGGTTTAATCTTAAAGTGATGGGTGCTAAAAGATTATTTTCAAGCCCGGTTTTCTGAACCTGCAATTTTATAGCGGATGTTTTATAATTGACCCCCTGTTTTAAATACGCCTGATAAACGGACACAGGATAAATTCATACTGGATAAACAAATAATGGTACCTGTATTATATGAAACCAACCTGAAAAGCCTGCCGCTGATCCACCGAGGCAAGGTCAGGGATATTTATGCCGTGGGTGATGATCACATGCTGATTGTGACCACCGATCGCCTGTCGGCCTTTGATGTGATCCTGCCCACGCCCATTCCCGGTAAAGGCGCTATTCTGACACAGGTATCTAATTTCTGGTTTGATTATTTCAGGGACACCATTCCCAATCAGGTTTCTGATATGACACTGGAGCAGGCCATACCCGATGCGGCAGAACGGGAGCAGGTGGAAGGCCGTGCTGTAATTGTAAAAAAACTCAAAGCTCTGCCCATAGAAGCCATTGTGCGCGGCTATATTATCGGCTCAGGCTGGAAAGACTACCAGAACAGCGGAGCGGTATGCGGTATTAAGCTGCTGGAAGGTCTGCAACTGGCTGACCAACTGCCCCAGGCCATTTATACCCCCTCCAGCAAGGCGGCAGTGGGCGAGCATGATGAAAATATTGATTATGAAGCCACCGTGCAGCTGATTGGTGAAGACCTGGCCGCTCAGATCCGTGATGTCAGTTTGAAACTGTATCAGGAGGCGGCTCAATACGCCCTGCCCAGAGGCATTATTATTGCCGATACCAAGTTTGAGTTCGGGGTGGATGCGGATAACCGTCTGACCCTGATTGATGAAGCCTTGACGCCGGATTCTTCCCGTTTCTGGCTGGCGGCGACTTATCGTCCCGGCAGCAGCCCGCAGAGCTTTGACAAACAGTATGTGCGCGATTATCTGGAAACCCTGGAGTGGGACAAAACCCCGCCCGGTCCTGAACTGCCGGAAGATGTGGTCAGCAATACCACGGCAAAATACCAGGAAGCTCTGGAGCGCTTAACGGCTAAACAGAATTAACCCCGAAACCAGTCCCGAACAAGACTAACACGCAAAGAAAACAATCGGATTTAACCCAGTCTCCCGGAGAGAAAACATGAATTTTGACAAAATCGGCTTACAGGTGCCGGAAATTTTATTACCCAATAAGGATGTGGATCTGCATAAATGGTCGGTCGTGGCCTGTGATCAGTACACCTCACAGCCGGACTACTGGGCAAAAGTGGCGGAAATAGCCGGTGATGCACCATCCACCCTAAATGTCATATTCCCGGAAGTTTTTCTGGAAGACGCGGACGGTGATAAGCGTATTGCCAGTATCAATAACACCATGCAGCAATATCTGGACGAAGGTGTTTTAGTGCCAATGGAGAAACCGGGCTTTGTTCTGGTGGATCGTAAAACCTCTCAGGCGCCTTCCCGTAAGGGGCTGGTCATGGCCATTGATCTGGAACACTATGACTTTAACAAGGGGTCACAGACCTTAATCCGTGCCACTGAAGGCACCATTGTGGATCGATTGCCGCCGCGCATTAAAGTCCGTCAGGATGCGGCCATTGAACTGCCCCATATTATGGTGCTGATTGATGATCCGCAGCGCACCGTCATTGAACCGCTGTTTGAAAAAAATCCTCAGCCTCTGTATGACTTTGAACTGATGATGGACAGCGGCCATATCAAGGGCTACGCCATTGATACCCCGGAACTTATCCAGCAAACTGTGGATGCCCTGACCCAACTGGCCGATCCTCAGGTATTTGCCGACAAGTACAATGCTCAGGGGCGTGATGTGCTGCTCTATGCCATGGGTGACGGTAACCATTCTTTAGCCACCGCCAAAGCCATCTGGGAAAAAATTAAGGAAGAAGCAGATGATGTGCAGTCAGTAATGGATAACCCTGCTCGTTTTGCTCTGGTGGAACTGGTGAATATCCATGATGAAGGCCTGCAGTTTGAGCCTATCCACCGGGTGATTTTTAATGTCAATCCGCAGCAGTTATTAAAGGATATGCAGGCGCATTTTAACGGCAACTGTTCCGTGGTTCGCTGTGATAATGAAGCCGATATGAAAGCCAGAGCTCAAGCCGCCTCGGGCGATAATGTGCATATTGTACCCTTTAATGATGCTTCCGGTTATGGTTATATTCAAATCACCAACCCTGAATATACCCTGGAACTGGCCACTATTGAGTCATTTTTAAATGATTACCTGGAGAAGAATGGCGGTAAGGTGGACTTTATTCACGGTGATGACGTCGTGAATGAGCTAGGTGTCAAGGAAGGCAATATGGGTTTCTTCTTCCCGCCGATTTCCAAGCACAGCCTGTTTAAAACCATAATTTTTGACGGCGCCCTGCCCAGAAAAACCTTCTCTATGGGCGAGGCGGATGAAAAACGCTTTTATCTGGAAGCCAGAAAAATTAAATAGTAAATTAAAATTTTCCTATAGCTATTCTTAATCCCAGGAGTGTGGATATCCTTCCTATATCAATGTGCAGGTTATTCGTTCTTTTTGATGCGGGCAAGATGCCCGCACTTCCGGAAATTACCCCGTTTTTTTTAATGGTCTGGAATTGCTCTTACCTTTTTTCTATTGCTTCTTTTGTAAATAGTAGTTGATGATATAGTTTAAAACTTTCTGTTTCTAATTCATCAAGCAGCTTAATAATACCGTCGTTTGTGTTACTGGCATTTAATATTTTAATTAAGTGACAACTAATTTCTTTTATTTTATATTGTGAAGAATTTATTAAGCTTTTCTTTGCATGTTCTTTTACCAGCTCATTTTCAAATAGATTTCTTTTTACTTCATTCATGTCAAACTTGATTTGTTTTGATATAACTGAATTATATAAGCCGATTTTAAATACAATCTGTTCAAGGACACGATTTATTAAAGTTGTATTTTCAAGAAATGAACTGTTTTTCTGTTTAATTGAAGCCGTATTAGTAATAACCTGAGAAATATTTTTATTAAACTTATCAATAAAATGATTTGCTGAACTTGTTGTGGTCAATAAGTCGTCAATTTTTAAATTAATATCATTGCTTTGCATACTAATAGATACAATGTTTTTTTCAACTTCCAGAGTTGCCTGCTGAGTTCTTTCAGCGAGTTTCTTAACTTCATCTGCTACAACAGAAAATCCTCTACCTTTTTCACCAGCGCGAGCGGCTTCTATTGATGCATTTAGAGCAAGTAAATTGGTTTGTTCAGCAATATTACTGATTATTGCTGTAATTTCTGAAATATTATCTGTGGATATTTTTAACTGACTGGCTCTTGATTGAGTTATTTCTACAAAATTGCTTATTTCAGAAAATAATTCTAAGACCTGTTTGATATCAATTGCAGCCTGGGAAGACAAGGCATCGGTGTCACTA
>JALTKC010000353.1 GCA_027076245.1 Gammaproteobacteria bacterium | reverse complement strand
TGGAACCCTGGATCTGACTGGAAAGTTTATTAGAGAAAGAATTAATACGAATATCAAAGGTTTTTTCTGCAATGGTCTGAGCCATATCTTCATCACAGAGCTTAAGCTCATTACGAAACTTGGATAATTGCTGTGCGGTAGTACCAATAACCTGATAACGAACAGCCGCTGCCACTGCAGCTTCTGCTGTCTGGCGTACCATTTTTTCTATGTCTTCGGCTGTAATATGATGGGCATCATTGGAGGCTTCCTGACCCGTCTGTATATGGCCAATTTCTGGCAATTCATTAAGTTTGCGTACTACTGCATTTAAGTTATCCGCAGAAGCCGGTTTGGGCAGGATATCCACAACCCCGTGGGAAATAACATTTTTTTCATATTCTTCACCATCCTGCGAGGTATACATGACCACGGGAATAACCGCTGTTTCTGGATTGGTTTTGATTTTCTGTACTGTTTCAAGGCCATTTAATCCGGGCATCATATGATCCATAAAAATGGCATCTGGTTGATTGTCCTTCAGATAGTCCAGTGCTTCTTCACCGGATTCTGCCAGATCGGCCGTAAGATTTATTTTCCCAAGCATTTTACGCAACATAAATCTTGCAGATTTTGAGTCATCCACTACCAGAACGTGCTTTACTGTCATAATCTGATACCCTTAAAACCCACTATTGGGTTTAAATGTTTTATTATTCTTAATGTATATGTCGATGTCTAAAATTTATCAGTGCCAAAAAATCAGCATGTAAAAGCCGTATCAACAAAAATACTTTAATGTTTTTTAGCACTTATTGTCCTTAATTCTAGTAAAAGATTAAAAAAAAATACAATCAATTAGGACAAGTATTAAACAGAAAGCGATAAACGGTCTGTTTAACGGCACAAACTTCCTATAATCTACCATAAAAATATTTAATAACCAATTGTATTTAATGATTATTTGTATTTTTTGTTTAAACTTTTTTAGAATTGGTCAAGATGTAACCTATAACGAAAAAATTAAGCCTTTATAAATCTGTGATTGGTCTGACAGTAAATTATGCTAAACTCGCCCCTGTGTTAACCGATTCCCTAAAAAAAACCATACAGACCGCCTATTCCAAATTGCTTGAAAGCAAGGAATTAAAACCCCGGTATGGCCAGAAACTGATGATTGCTGATATTGCCCGCATCCTCGGCAATATTGATAAAGACAATCCTGATATACCCAATATATGCACTCTGGAAGCCGGAACCGGTACCGGTAAGACCATTGCCTATATTGTCTCCGCCCTGCCTATTGCCAGGGAACATAAGAAAAAACTGGTCATTTCTACCGCCACTATCGCCCTGCAGGATCAGATACTGCTTAAGGATTTACCGGACATACAGCGACACAGCGGCCTTAATTTTTCCTTTACCCTGGCTAAAGGACGTAAACGTTATGTCTGTCTGCATAATCTGGAACAGTTTGTAAGCCAGGGTGATCAGGGTGATCTGCCGCTCGATGCTATACCGGACCGGGAGCAATTACTGAATAACAAAAATGATATGCAGTTATACCGTTCCCTGTATGAGGCCTGGAAAAAAAGACAATGGGATGGTGAACTGGACAGCTGGGATGAACCCATTGCATCCAGCAGTTGGTTTCCCCTGACTTCCGATCAGCATCAGTGCAGTGGTAAACGCTGCTCTCAGTATAATGAATGTGTTTATTTTAAGGCCAGGGAGTCTGTTTTTAAGGTTGACTGCATTATTGCCAATCATGATCTGGTGATCAGCGATCTTAATATGGGCGGAGGTTATATTCTGCCGCCACCGGATGAATGCATCTATATCTTTGATGAAGGACATCATCTGCCCTTAAAAGCTCTGAATCATTTTCACTTTTCTTTTCATATTAAAGCCGGTATTAAGTGGCTGGAACAGCTGACGGCAACCTTAAATAATTTTGAATCCCTGAATAAACCGCCGGCCAATATTGCCCAGATAATAAAACAGCTGCCGGAACGGGTTAAAGAAACGGTACAACAATGCAAGGAACTGCAGAACATCCTGCAGCAGATTGATTTTCCCGCCCAGAATCCGGCTTTTTCTTCCCGGCAGTCATCCAGCCCGGTTTACCGCTTTGAATTTGGTCGGGTTCCGGAAACAATACAGCTCACCTGTCAGCAATTGTTACAGCATTATGAAAAGCTTTATGGTCATTTACAGACCATAACCAATACCCTTAAAGACACAGTTGAAGGTGAAATAACCGGTTTAAAAAGTGAAGTAGCAGAACAATGGCTGCCGGTCATTTCTCCCCTGCAGAATCGTGCCGAAGCCGCCATGAACCTTTTTATTTCCTACTCGGTAAATGATAAAGTGGATCAGCCGCCAAAAGCCCGCTGGCTGAAAAAAATTGAAGATCCGAACAGCTCTGATCTGGAACTGGCCTGCAGCCCTATTCTGGCGGCCAATACCCTCGAGCAGATCCTCTGGTCCCAATGCTATGGTGCCGTGATTACCAGTGCCACCATAGCCGCCCTGGGTAACTTTGATCGCTTTATTTTAAACTCCGGTGTTCCCGGATATTTTAACCGCCTGCCCAGTCCTTTTAATTACCAGGAACATGTTGAATTTATTGTCCCCCAAATGCGCTCTGAAGCC
Source organism: Gammaproteobacteria bacterium (assembly GCA_027076245.1). GTDB lineage: Bacteria > Pseudomonadota > Gammaproteobacteria > GRL18 > GRL18 > JANELJ01. The sequence continues at coordinate 1,517 of JALTKC010000353.1, read as the reverse complement.
ACTCAGTATCAGGCACATACCGATGAAGTGGTTGAGCTTCTAAAAAAGATCATCGATCCGGATAAGGGTACTCTGGTGCTGTTTTCATCTAAAAAACAGATGAATGATGTGGAATATGAATTATTGCGTGATGATGCCATCTGGAAAAAGCTGCTTTTAACCCAGGGCCAGAAAAACAAGCAGGTTATAATAAATGATCATAAAAAGCAGATAGATAAAGGTCAGGGCAGTGTCATTTTCGGCCTGGCCAGTTTTGCTGAAGGCATAGATTTGCCTGGAGACTATTGTGATCACGTCATTATCGCCAAACTGCCCTTTTCCGTACCTGATGATCCAGTGGATGCCTCGTTAACAGAATGGCTAGAGTCTCAGGGTCGAAATGCCTTTATGGAAATTGCCGTCCCCGATGCCTCCATCCGTCTGGTACAGGCGTGCGGACGATTGATCCGTAAGGAAACAGACAAAGGCAAAATCACCCTGCTGGATAAACGTATTATTAGCAAATTTTACGGCAAAAAAATTCTCAATGCCCTGCCGCCTTATAAAATGAGTTTAAATGTAGAGCTTTAGGGCTTGCAAATTTCTAAAAGCCTTGAGAATGATGGCGCATATGCTATCATAAAAACATGCCAGAGAATATTGTTATAGATACCAGCGTACTCATAAGTGCTTTAGTTGGTTCAAATGGACCGGGCAGAGAGATTTTACGACGTTGTCTTACTGGTAAATACATTCCATTAATCAGTAATGCCCTTTTTCAGGAATACGAAGATGTCAGCAAACGTAAACAAATTATTGATATATGTCCGTTAACACAAAAAGAGATTGAAGAATTACTTAAGGCATTTTATAGCACCTGTCGCTGGATACCCATTTACTACTTATGGCGTCCAAATATTATTGATGAAGCAGATATTTTTTTAATTGAACTGGCACTTGCAGGCAATGCCAGTCAAATTATTACTAATAATATACGTGACTTAAAAAATGCTGAGCTAAGCTTTCCAAACTTGAGAATATTAACTCCTGAAACATTATTGCGAGGTGAATAATATGGCCACTTTAACTGTTCGGATACCAGATGATAAACATAGTCGTTTAAAAGCATTGGCTGAACACAGACATATCAGTGTAAATAAATTAATTGAAGAGCTATCAACCCAGGCACTTGCAGAGTTCGATAGTGAAGTACGCTTTCGAGCACTGGCCTCTAAAGGAGACATTAAAAAAGGTCTGGAACTGCTCGATAAACTGGACTCTTATTTTACAAGCAGTTAATTTAAATGATTTACAGCTTCAAAATTTCTGACTAAAAATGCACAAGTAAAAACTGAAAAATTAATGATTTAAGATAAAAAGTTCAGAAATTAAATTTTCTTTAGGCTGTTGACAAACTGCCGGTACAGAATAATAAAAATAATCACATTCAGTATCCCCAATATCGCAAACAGACTGTACAGGCTCATTCTCATATCCAGTAGAATCATGGTTGCTACCGCGGATACCACCATAAACAG
>JALTKC010000352.1 GCA_027076245.1 Gammaproteobacteria bacterium | reverse complement strand
GGATAATGGCAAGCAGGTGACACGCCTGGCCATTAACTGGAATGATACCCTGGAATGCCTGCTGCAGGATGATTTAAATATAAAACGCCTGAAATTTGCCGATGAATTGCTGGAACAGGCTGCCGATGACGGAGCTGAAGATCCTGCAGCCCGTTTTGATGCCGATTTTAACCTGATGACCGGCGAACTGTCCCGTTTTATTCCCCGCTTAATAGAGGTTCTTGATGGCGAATCGGTATCATCCGTAAAATAATTTCCATATCATCCTGTTCCCTGTAGGAAAACGATTATCTCCGGAGTGATTCTTTTTAGAAACATGATATAGTTAAGATAGCCTGAATTCTGGAAAATTTTAAGGATAATCATGACCATTAAAAAAACACTGACCCAAATCAGCCTCGCGACTCTAATCAGTTTTAACCTGTCCGGAATGGCTTTAGCCGGAACACTGGAAGATGCCCAACAGGCCATTGAGAAAAAAGACTTTGCCACAGCCGTTATCCATTTAAAAAATCAGCTCAAAGAAACCCCTAAAAATGCCCAGGCCCGTTTTTTACTGGGTCGTCTGTATCTGCAGCAGGGCAAACTGGATTCCAGTATTAAAGAACTATCCAGGGCCCATGAATATGCACCCGATAATACTGAATTCACTTTTCTGTATGCTGAAGCCTTACAAATCGCAGGCAAATATAAAAAACTGCAGAAACTGCTGGATACACCATTTTCTGACAAAAAGCAGGAAGCCACCCGTTTAAGTTTTCTGGGTTTTGCTCACCTTGCATCCAGACAGTTAGCCGATGCCAGACAGGCCTTTGAAGAGTCTATTGCCGCCAACCCCAATGTCCGCGCCTATAATGGCCTGGCAACCATCGGGATTATGGAAAACGACCTGGAGCAGGCCAAACAATACCTGAGCAAGTCAGAAACTCTTGAACCGGAAAACACCTCCACCCGACATCTGAAAGCCAAACTGGCCAACCTGGATAAACAGCCTGAACAGGCTCTGACAATATATAACCAGCTCATTAAAGACCAGCCAAAAAAACTTAACTACAAACTTGAACGTGCCGCTACCTTTATCATCCTGGGGCAGACTGACAAGGCTGAAGAAGATTTAAAACAGATCCTGGAAAAAGCAGCCAATCATCCCCAAGCTAATTTTCTGCTGGCTCAGATATTATTAACCAGAAAAGACTTCAAGGGTGCTCAGGAAGCCGCTCAGAATACTGTTAATGTGATGCCGGATCACAAACCGGCCACTTTAATACTGGGTGCAGCCAATTTAGGCCTGAACAATTATAACCAGGCCGCTGAATACCTGATTATTTATTTATCATCCAATCCAACGGATCTAAAAGCTCAGAATCTGCTGGCCAATGTCTATCTTGCCCAGGGCAAGGCCAAACAGGCTCTATTAATTCTGGAAGGCATACCCGCCGAACAAAGAGATAAAGAAGCCCCCATCTTACTCACTCTGGGCAGCAGTTATATACTGGCCGGGCAGAATAAACAGGCTCTGGATATTCTTACTCATGCCCATGAACTATATCCTGATAATCAGGATATTAAAAAACGCCTGATTGCCGCACAGTTTCAGTCCGGCAATCTGGACACCGCCGTTTCGGAACTGGAAGAACTGGTCTCAGACCAGCAGGGTTCTGCACAGGATCAAACCAATAGCAATTATCTACTGGTGGCATCTTATCTTAAACAGCAACAGACTGAAAAGGCGCAACAGCTTATTAAGCAGTTACTGCAGCAGACACCGAACGACAGAGTGCTGCAGAATCTCAGCGCTATTACAGAATTTCAGATGGGCAATAAAGATAAAGCGGTTGAGATTTACAATAAGCTAATAAATCAGGATAAAAACAATATCCAGGCCTATATGGGACTGGCCAGAATAGCAGCCAGTGAAGAAAACTGGGCCGATGCTGAGAAAAATTTTAAACAGGTAATAAAAATTAAACCAGATAACCTCAAAGCCTACCTTGGTCTGGCGGTTATTGCAGAAAAACAGAAACAACCCGAACTGGCCGAACAGTATTTTCTGGATGCCATCAATCAAAGCAGGGAAAATCCAGCGGCACAGCTAACCATCGCCTCTTTATTAAGCCAGTGGTACCAGTCCCTGCATAAACCTGAAAAAATCCTCGAGCTGGCTCAGACGCTGGTTAAGCAGCACCCCGACAATACCCGGATCATGATTTTTCTGGCAAAAGCCCAGGTAGCCAATAAACAGAAAGCCGAGGCCGAAAGAACCTTAAACAACATTACCGCCTTCGATAAGGAAGACATTACTCACCGGGTATTACTGGCAGCCCTACTGGCAGAGGATGAAGACAGAATCAATGAGGCTCTGGATGTGCTGGATACGGCAATGACTATTGAACCGGATAACCTGTCTCTGTATTTAAACAAGGCCTCTTTATACCTGAAAAAAGGCGATTATCAACTGGCCCTGAAAGTTGCCCGCGATATCCAGCAGGAGTTTCCAGATTCTACTAATGGAAAACTACTGGAAGCAGATATATATCGTCTGCAGAAACGTTATGAGCCTGCTCTAAGCATTTATGAAAGTGTTTATTCCACTGAGTCTACACGCAAGATTTTATCTGCCATGGTAGATATGTATATTGCGCTGGATCAGCCTGACAAAGCCATGGCAGCTCTGGAAAAGGCCCTCAATACCGATCCCGATGACATTGAAAGCCTGTTTAAACTGGCCTCCTTATACCATGAAAAAAATCAACTGGATAAGGCCAGACACTATTACGATCAGATCCTGCATAAGATCCCCAACCATATTGTCACTCTCAATAATCTGTCCTGGATTTATATGGACACAGATATTGAAAAAGCCCTGGAACTGGCCCGCAAAGCCCATGAGCTGGCCCCAGGATCTGCGGCTATTGCTGACACTTATGCCTATGCTCTGGCCCAGTCCGGTGATGCCAAAAAAGCACTGGAACTGCTGCAACAGGCTGCAGAAAAACTGCCTGATGATAACGATGTCCAGTATCACCTGGCCTATACATACAAGCAGTTAGGACAAACCCAGAAAGCAAAGGCTATCCTGGAAAAAATTGTAAATACCGAGAAACATTATATGGAACAGGATAAAGCCAAAGCACTCTACGGGGAATTACAGTAAAATAACAGGGGCAAACCATAGCCCCTTAAATAGTGTGCATCCATTTATTGATGCACACTGGCGGCACAAGGATGTGCCGCTCAATTTTAACGACGGTAAGTCGTTGAAAATGGAGCAAAAGAAAAATCACACTTTTTCTTTTGCGTTCCGGTAAATTGCCAGGAAGGCAATTTCCGGATGGACACTAAATAGTACAGCGGTTAGATTATGAGCGATACCAAAAAAACTGATCTCCCAAATCCTGAAACAGAATCAACCATAAAAGATAAGCTATGCATTGATTTTCACGGTGCAGCCATTATTGATGAAAATGGCAGAGAAATTCCGATTACTGAGAACATGGTTAAGCAAGCCTGTGAGAAAATTGATCCAGAAGCCTCCTGAATTGATAAAGCCATTATTTCTTTAACTGTTATTGAACTTGCCACCAGCCGCTGTCAACGATTAGAATAGCCCCTCTGAATAACAGGAAACCTGTCCGTGTCCATAGCCTCAAATAAATCCAGCATGCCGCCTGGCAGCGAAATACAAATCATCCGGCCTGATGACTGGCACCTGCATGTGCGGGCCGGAGCAGGATTAAAAGCCGTTATACCGTTTACCGCCCGGCAGTGCGGTCGGGCCATTATTATGCCCAACCTTACACCGCCAGTAACCACCACCAAACTGGCCAGTGCTTATTACCAGGAGATTATGCAGGCTCTGGAGCCGCAAAGCACCTTTCAGCCCCTGATGACACTTTACCTGACCAATAATACCTCTGCACAAGAAATACAGCATGCCGTTGACAGCGGCCTGGTTTATGCCGTCAAGCTCTATCCTGCCGGAGCCACCACCAATTCTGATGCTGGTGTAACAGATATTAAGCAATGCTATCCGGCTCTGGAAAAAATGCAGGCGCTGGGTCTGCCCCTGCTGGTTCATGGCGAAGTCACCGATCCTGATATTGATATTTTTGACCGGGAAAAACAGTTTATTGAACAACGACTGATTGGGATCATGCATG
>JALTKC010000351.1 GCA_027076245.1 Gammaproteobacteria bacterium | reverse complement strand
GCACCGCCAGGGAAACCAGCTATCGGGAAGCCTTCAGTAAAGTCATCACCCACCTGGCTCATCTGGCCGTGACAGTCCTGACAGACGGTACCGGAACCGCCCATGGCACCCCGTAAACATTTGGCACTTTTACCGGGGTGGCAGTTATAACAGGTTTCCATCAGAGTTTCCTGAGCCAGTACCGGATCACGGGCCGGACCAGGAGGCGGCATTATTGGGAACAGGTGACCGTAGTTAACAGGATCATTCTTCGGCAGGTTGCCATGAACACTGTGCATGGCACGAGACATACTGATATGCTGAGTCTGCTCCTTACCGTTTTCATCAGTGGGTCCCAGATGAGCCAGATCCAGTGCCGGTGAATAGTGACAGTTAGCACACACTATATTAGGCGAAGTACCGTCACCATTGGTGCCATCCGGTGCCGTTCCGGCCAGAGCCGTATTGTGTTTATAATCATGCAGACGCACGATATTCAGCTTGGCACTGTTTATCACCTTCTGTTCCGGCGTTGCACCAATCACTGCCTGCGCCTGAGCCGCAGTTTCAACAAAGTTAACTGCAGGATATTTTGAGTTGGCAATATCATCACACACCAGAGAATTAGTGCTGTCCACATCACAGACAGACTGGCTGGTATGACAGATGGCACAATCAGCCTCAGCAGCCACGGGTAATACGGTATCGACTGAAGCCAGTACATTACCGGCATTATCCCGTGCCTGTATGCGCATTAATGGGTAAGGGTTGGAACGCCCCTGATCATCAACCGGTGATATGGGTACCCCTTCAGCAGTAAAACGCTTGAAATTCTGTACCGTATAGCCAAAAGGGAAGTTAACAAAAAACGGGTAATTGTTTATATAGCCATGAAACGGCTGGGGCGTATTTGCCAGCCCCGGCATAGCCGCCTGCTCTGCCGTCAGATTGCCGCTGCCAAGATACAGCTCTTCTATAACCGGTGCCGGTAAACCCAGATCCGGTGTTGAAGGGAACAGCGACAGAATGGTCGGAGGATAAAGAGGCTCATAAGCAATAAAGCCAATCTTGTCTATGCCGGTACTGGAAGGCGGATGACTGTCCCAGAAATTGTTTTTGAAAACGGCCGGTAAGTTCAGACCGGTAGTCGTCAGAGAGTCCGTGGCATCCGGTAAACGACCAGGATCATCAAAACTGGAAAAATAATTGGAATTAACCGCCTGGTAGGTTACCTGAATACCATCGGCCGGAGACATTTTTTTAGGCTCCTGGCCTTTTTGAATAACCTGGGCATTAACAACATTATAGGGCGGCAGGATACTAAAAATACGATAATCCTGATCGGCACAGTGCATACCCAGATCATTGGCTGCTAAAATGGTAAAACCAGCCTGTCCGATGGGAGGAGGAGTATCACCCGGCGGAGTTCCGCCGCCACCCTGGTCGCAGTCCGCAGGCGCATGTTCTACATCTTTATAGGCCGTTTGACCGCCTTCCTGAACCGCTTTTACCCGACAGGGAACAACCGCCAGCTCTTTTGCTTTGACTTTCCATTCCTTGTCATCCACCTCATCACGACCAATCAGACTGTCTGATGCCACGTTATAGACAGACACTTCCCTGCCGTTTTTACCCTTACCCTTTACTTTCAGTTTAGCATCACCGTCATCCCAGACCGCCTCTTTTATAACAAATGAACTGTCTTTTTCATCATCAGCAATTGCGCTCTGACACAGCAGAGTAAGCACCCCTGTCAATAATATCGGTATAAGATATTTCTGTTTAATATAACCTTTTTTAATACTGCTTTTTATACCACCCCTTGTACAGTCCTGTTTAATATCGTTACACATTTCACTTCCTCCTGGATTTATAGTACAACTTAACGTTGTTTGATCTATAGTTCCCCTCCTGCAACGAATCTAACGCTATCACAACAGCATTAAGAAAAGCTTAAGCGAATCTTAAGATGTGACATAATTTTTATAATTATTCTAAAGTTAAGGACTGCATCACATATTAAACCTATATGCTCACTTTATAGACAGCCTGTATTTACTCTGTCTTGCCTATCTTTAAATATCTTCTATAGTTAAATCTGAAACAGTTAACCTGGCTGTCCTGAATATTTAATACGGTTTTTTTATGGATTTTGCTTCTCTGGTCGGCATTATTTCCGGCTTTGCTCTGATTTTTTCGGCCATTTTACTGGGCGGTGATGCCAGAACATTTATTAATGTGCCCGGTATGATGATTGTTTTTGGCGGTACCATTGCAGCTACTTTACTGACCTTTCCACTAAAAGATATTCTAACGGCCTTTAAGAGTGCCTTTATTGTTTTTGGTACCAACAAACAGCGGCCAGAACAGCTTATTCAGACCATGCTGCAGCTGACCCAGTTAAGCCGCCGCAAAGGTTTGCTGGCACTGTCTGAAGTCAAAACCAGCTCACCCTTTTTAAAACGTGCCTGTAATCTGATAGCCGATGCCTCTGATGAACAGATGATCCGTCATGTGTTACGAACCGAGATTAACTCCATGAAAGCCCGGCATTTTATTGTCCAGGATGTGTTTAAGAAAATGGCCACCTTTGCCCCGGCATTCGGCATGCTCGGCACCCTGATAGGCCTGATCCAGATGCTCAGCACCCTGGATGATCCCAGTACCATTGGCCCTTCCATGGCGGTGGCTCTGTTAACGACTTTTTACGGTTCTCTGCTGGCTACGGTTATATTTCTGCCCATTGCCGGTAAACTGAAATCCCGTACCATGTTTGAAGTCATTAACCTGGAAATTATCTTTGAAGGGGCTATCAGCATATTAAAAGATAATAATCAGCTGTCCGTGTACGAACGTCTGTCTTCCTATCTACCCAGAAGTCAGAGACCGGATATGAACAGCAGCAAGAAGAAAACCAGAAAATAAATACCGCGGCATACCTGAATGAAAGAAGATCTGGACATAGAGCAACCAAACAATCCATCTGCCGCTATCGTCAGTACAGAAGCGGACTATGAGGAAGATCGTGAGTCCGATATTGAAGACATCAGTGATGATGAAGGCGCGCCATCATGGATGGTGACCTTTGCGGATCTGGTTACTCTGCTGCTGGTCTTTTTTGTGCTGTTATATTCTATTTCTTCAGTGGAAAAGGAAAAGTTCAAATCGGTGCTTTCATCCATACAAATTGCCCTGAATCAGTCTGCTCCGGCCGCCAGCCAGATTATTATCCAGCAGGTTACCCCTGCTACAGAAAATAAAATTGATCCAATTATTCCCAAACCGGGAATGGAGGAACACCAGAAAAAACAGACCTCCGACAAAGACCAGTTGGTTAACGATATTGAAACCATGATCCAGGAACAACGCCTTGGAGAATATGTGTATGTTTATACAGAAGGTGAGCGTATTATTATCCGTATTAAGGGCACGATTTTGTTTCCTTCCGGAGATGTACACTTATACGAGGAAACCATACCGATTTTTGAAGACATACACAGCCTGTTTGAAAAATACGCGGATTATAAAATCGCCATTAAGGGTTATACCGATAACACACCTATTACCACCTCCCGGTTTCCTTCCAACTGGGAACTTTCCGCAGTGAGAGCCACCACGGTATTGCGTTTTTTTATTGACGAAGGCATTGATCCAACCCGCATGTCAGCCACAGGTTATGCTGAACTGTTTCCGATTGCGGATAATGAAACGGAAGAAGGACGGGCACAAAACAGGAGGGTGGAATTTGTTCTGGAAAAAGAAAAGTAAACAACCGGTTCTGCTCAGCATTGACGATAATGAACGGCGCAGAGATGTACGAATCAAACCTTTAAAGCCATTGTTTCTTAATCTTGCAGAACAGGCATTTCCGATCCTGGATATCAGCGCATCCGGCCTGTCTTTCGATAATCAGACTAACGAACCTGGTCAGGAAGCCGATATTCGCATCGAACTGCCCCATCCCTCTGATGAAGGAACGGCAGACCGGCCAAAAACGATTATTCAATGCCGTCTGAACATATTAAAATGCACCGGCACCATCTGTCATTGCCAGTTCAGAGGTTTATCACAGGAAGCTCAGAAGCAGCTGGATCATTTTATTCTAAATGAACAAAAACAGCAGATACGTCTATGTAAATAAACTGTAATACGACTTAAAAAAACAACCGCATAAATTATAAT
>JALTKC010000350.1:1928-4172 GCA_027076245.1 Gammaproteobacteria bacterium | reverse complement strand
CTTATCAAATATTTTCATAGTATCTGCATCATAGCATTCAGGATGTCTTCTAAAAATTTCTGTGGCTGAAATCGCCATGGGGGAATCAAGAAATACTGTCGTATAGTGCTGAATTTTTTTTGCATAAACCCCCTCTCTTAAGTAATAGAGAATTTCCTGGGCACGTTCGAGAGCGAAGGTAGGTATAATCACATTACCACCACGACCTACCGTAGTATTGATAATATCGTAGAGTTCGCTAATGGAAGGTTCCAGCTGTTTATGCAGTCGATCACCATAGGTGGTTTCCATTACAACCGTATCGACTTCTGGCGGCTTTGCAGGATTACGTAAAATGGCCCGGTTGCTATAACCCAGATCACCCGAAAATAACAGACGATGCTCATGATCACCTTCTTGAAGTTCTAAAAATATACTGGCCGAACCCAGGATATGACCAGCGTCCAGAAAAGTAGCGCGAATACCGGGTGCTATATCAATAGGTTCATTATATGCGGCTCTTCGCTTAAAAAATTCCAGACTGTTTAAAGCATCCAAGGTTGTATATAAGGGCTCTATTTCATTTGCTTTTTTATGATTATGGTTGCTGCCGTGACGACGTTTAGCCTTGCGCTGCTGGTATCGAGCTTCTTCTTCCTGCAGACCGGCCGCATCGAGCATGACCAGTCGAGCCAGTTCTACCGATGCTGAGGTGGTGATGACTTCACCGGTAAACCCACGTTTCACAAGCAGCGGTATCCGTCCGCAATGGTCCAAATGGGCATGGGTCAGTAAAACAAAATCGATAGATTCCGGCTCAAAGCCAAAATCATTGAAGTTTTCTTCCGCCAGTTCCCTGCCACCCTGAAACATCCCACAGTCAATAAGAATCCGCTTGCCTGCACATTCAAGCAAATGACAGGAACCGGTAACGTTTTCTGCAGCACCATGAAAAGAAATATGCATTGATAATGTCCTTTATTTTTCTGGATTATGAATTTGAATTTGAATTTTTATTGAGCTTTTTTTCTATGTCCAGTACATGCAGTGTGGTTTTAATGACTGTGTCCGGATTAAGACTGATAGAATCAATACCAAGATCAACCAGAAACTCGGCCATTTCAGGATAATCGGATGGAGCCTGGCCGCACAGACCGGAATGCTTCTGATTGCGTATGGCACCTTCAACCGCCAGCCTTATCATTTCCTTAACGCCGTTATCACGTTCATCAAAATCAAAAGCAACAATATCAGAATCCCGATCCACACCCAATGTCAGCTGAGTGAGATCATTAGAGCCAATAGAAAAACCGTCAAACAACTGAGCAAAGGCATCTATCTGGATCACATTGTTAGGTATTTCACACATAACATAGATTTCAAGGCCATTTTCACCTTGCTTTAAACCATAAGAAGCCATTACTTCAAGTACCTGTTCACCTTCCTTAACCCGTCGACAAAACGGAATCATCAGCCTGACATTGTCCAGCCCCATATCATCCCTGACCCGTTTCATGGCTGCACATTCCAGGGCAAAGCCTTCAGCATAATCAGGATGGTAATAGCGGGAAGCACCTCGAAACCCGAGCATAGGATTATCTTCTTCAGGTTCAAACCAGCGGCCGCCTAACAGGGAAGCGTATTCATTGGTCTTAAAATCAGACATACGAACAATGACCGGTTTAGGGTAAAATGCCGCGGCAATCGTTCCTACCCCTTCAGACAATCGTTCGACAAAAAAATCGGCTGGCTTATCATAGCCTTTAGTTAATTGTTCTATCTGTTTACGTTCTTCTTCGTCCTGAACTTTTTCAGGATGAATCAATGCCATGGGATGGGTTTTAATTTCATCATTAATTATAAATTCCATCCGGGCCAGTCCGACACCGTCATTGGGCAGAAAGCTGCTTTTAAATGCCAGATCAGGATTGCCCAGAATAAGCATGATTTTGATTGCAGGTCTCTGAATATTTTTAAGATCGGTTACCTCAACATCATAGGACAGTTCACCCTGATAGACTCGGCCCTCATCGCCTTCAGCACAGGAAACTGTAATCATTTCACCATCGCTAATAATTTCTGTAGCATTATCGGCTCCGACCACTGCGGGTATACCCAGTTCCCTGGCGACAATAGCGGCATGACAGGTACGTCCTCCCCGGTTTGTAACTATGGCGGCAGCGATTTTTAGAACCGGTCCCCAGTCAGGTGTAGTCATATCCGCAATAAGAATTTCTCCGGGTTTAAATTCTGCAAGGTGATGAA
>JALTKC010000350.1:0-1918 GCA_027076245.1 Gammaproteobacteria bacterium | reverse complement strand
ATTCGCTATCTTGCTGCCGACGGAACGTCCGGAAACCAGCAGCGGCCCTTTACCTTTAAGCCGGTATTCTTCAAGATGAGTACCTGTTTTCTGGGACGCGACTGTTTCGGGTCTTGCCTGAACCAGATAAAGCTTTCCATCCAGTCCATCCCGGGCCCATTCCATATCCATCGGTCTGGACTGACCGGCCTCTCGGGTATAATGATTTTCTATTTTAATGGCGTATTCAGCCAGTGTAAGTACATCTTCATCACTGATACAGAAGCGTTCCCGATCCGCTTTGGGGGTGGGAATATTGCGGGTGGTCTGGGCACTTCGGGCATGGGCATAAACCATTTTAATTTTCTTTTCACCCAGGTTGCGTCTTAATACTGCTCTGTAGCCCCTGTTTAAGCCGGTTTTATGTACGTAAAACTCATCTGGATCAACGGCATCCTGTACAATATTTTCACCCAGACCATAGGAACCGGTAATAAATACCACATCTCGGAATCCGGATTCAGTATCCAGGCTGAACATGACCCCACTGGCATCCAGATCAGAGCGCACCATTTTCATAATGCCAATGGAAAGAGCGACTTTAAAATGGTCAAACCCCTTATCAATACGATAGGCAATGGCGCGTTCCGTAAATAAGGAGGCAAAACAACGGCGACAGGCATCAATAAGCATTTCATCACCCTTGATATGCAGATAGGTATCATGCTGGCCAGCAAAACTGGCGGTTGGCAGATCTTCAGCGGTTGCAGAGCTACGTACCGGAAGGGTTAGATCATTTCCATATTCTTCAATCAAAGCATGATAAGCCTGTACAATCTGCTCACGTAAGGTATTGGAAAAACCAATACCATAAACCAGTTCTCTGGCCTTGTAAGCACGTTCAGCCAGATCATCCACATCAGACTTATCAACATCATCTAACAGCTCATGCAGTTGTGGCCAGGCATCTGCCTGATCCAGCATATCCCGGTAGGCCTGAGCGGTAACGGCAAAGCCATTGGGAATATTGACCCCTTCCGGGGTAAGATTGCGATACATTTCTCCCAGTGATGCATTTTTACCGCCAACCAGGGGCACATCATTAATACCCAGATCTTTAAACCATTTAATATAAGAAACGGGTTGTGAAGTCATGATTATTATCTCCAGGTAATACTTTATTGACCGACCAATGGCTGTTTAGTTTCTATTCCAAAAGGTATAGTTTTTACTGGCGATGCTTTCTTTTTAATGAACTCAAAATGAATTATTTATTAATAATAAGGTCAATTAATATTATTGACCTTATTGCGTTATATTGAAATCATTTTCGTTTGATTTTGTTGATTTAAATAGTACCATTCACATAGAGGCTTATCATTCAACTTCTTCTAAAGGGAACAAATCATGATTTTTGGGATCCTGATACTCTGGTTATTCAGTACCATCGGCCTGCTTATTGTTACTGCGATTGTGCCGGGTATCCGTGCTCGTTCTGCCGGTGATCTGTTTCTGGCTGCCCTTATTCTTGGCCTTATGAATGCCTTTATCCGTCCCCTGCTGTGGTTTCTGACATGGCCATTAACCGTTCTTACTTTCGGTTTGTTTGCTCTGTTTGTTAATGCCTTTATGATCCAGCTGACATCAAAGATTGTACCTGGCTTTGAAGTGGATAATTTTGCCAGTGCCCTGCTGGCAACGGTTATTATGATATTACTGGTTATTAGCGGTTTTATATTTATCCAGTGGTTTTTATTTGACAGCGTATTCTGGATGCAAATGACAGACATGCATCCCGGATCTCGTATGTAATTCATGTAGATAGTAATAATATACTCAGGAGTAGTTTATGAATGCCCTGCCTTATGAACTGCGCCCGGATCTGCCTGAACAGTTAAATGATTTACGGCGACTGGCTCTGGATATCCGCTGGTCATGG
>JALTKC010000349.1 GCA_027076245.1 Gammaproteobacteria bacterium | reverse complement strand
TGGTCGCCTTGCTGGTTATTGTGGCGCCGACACCCTGGTATTCTCCCCAGTACGCTATTCCATTACTGGGCATGCTGCTGGGCAATACTATGAACGGTATTTCCCTGGGCATGGATAAACTGAACCAGAGTGTTTACCAGCAGCGCTTAATTATTGAACAGAGACTGATGCTGGGGCAAGATTATCAGGAAGTGATTCAGGATATTCGGGCTGAAAGTATTCGTACCGGTATGATCCCTATTATTAACTCCATGGCCATTGCCGGTCTGGTTAGTCTGCCCGGTATGATGACCGGTCAGATCCTGTCAGGTACACCGCCGGTAGAAGCGGTAAAATATCAGATACTGCTGTTCTTTCTAATTACCGCCGGTACGGGCTTCGGTATTATGCTGGCTGTTTCCATGATAGCCCGGCGATTATTTGATGACCGTCAGCGTTTGAGTCTGGCGCTCCTGAAAATAAAGAACTGAAAATAAATAAGTAAAAATAAAACACTGACAGTCTGAAATTTAAAGCATATAATTTTGTATCTATTATTTATTTGTAATTACTCAGTTTCAAATTAAAGCACAGTACCTGTAGCCAATCACGGTCAGGTACGCTGAATAATTATATTTATTTTTTAATAATTTAACGGTAAGCACCATGAATGGCGATGATCTTTTAGCTCTGCAGGCAGAACTGGACGGAGAACTGGGGTTTGATACCCTGGCGGTTCGGGCCGGCTATCAAAGAACCAATGAGGCGGAACATAATGAGGCGATCTTTCCCACCTCCAGTTATGTTTACCAGTCTGCGGCGCAGGCGGCGGCGCGTTTCAGCGGCGATGATCCGGGTAATATTTATTCCCGATTTACCAACCCTACTGTGCGTACTTTTGAAGAGCGGCTGGCGGCACTGGAAGGGGCAGACTCCTGTGTCGCCACCGCTTCTGGAATGTCCGCTATTATGAGCACCTGTCTGGGGCTGTTAAAAACCGGTGATCATATTGTGTCATCCAGAGCCATTTTCGGCTCTACTGTGGTGCTGTTTAATAATTTTATGGCTCGTTTTGGTGTGGATACCACTTATGTGGACTTAACCGATCTGTCAGCCTGGGAAGCAGCCATACAGGATAATACCCGCATCCTGTTTCTGGAAACACCGTCGAATCCACTGGTGGAAATTGCCAATATTGCGCAACTGGCCGAACTGGCGCATCAGCATGATTGTCTGCTGGTAGTGGATAACTGCCTGTGTACTCCGGCTCTGCAAAAACCGCTGGCTTTAGGTGCCGATGTGGTGATCCATTCTGCCACCAAGTACATTGACGGGCAGGGCAGAGGTATTGGCGGTGCGGTACTGGGCTCTAAAACTCTGGTGGGTGAGGAAGTTTATAGTGTATTAAGAACCACCGGGCCGACCATGAGCCCGTTTAATGCCTGGATTTTTCTCAAAGGTCTGGAAACCCTGAATCTGCGTATGCAGGCTCATTGTAATAACGCCGGGGAACTGGCTTTGTGGCTTAATGAACATCCGGCAGTCGCTAAAGTCCATTATCCTGGTCTGAACGATCATCCCGGCCATGAGCTGGCAGCCCGCCAGCAGTCTGGTTTTGGTGGTCTGCTGTCGTTTGAACTGCATAACAGCAGCCGTGAAGCTGCCTGGCAGGTCGTGGACAGTACCCGCTTATTATCCATTACCGCCAACCTGGGGGATGTTAAATCCACTATTACGCATCCGGCTACCACCACACATGGGCGGGTACCGGAGGAAGACCGCCTTAAAGCAGGGATCACCGATGGCCTGTTAAGAATTGCGGTGGGTCTGGAAACCATTGATGATATAAAAAACGATCTTCAACGGGGACTGGCCAGGCTTGTCTGAGCTTTTTGAATATCAGCGCTGGCAAACGCCGCAGGTCAGGGCACTGGTCTGGTCGCTGCTGAGTCCGGCTCTGTCGGTAAAATCAGCCGATTATCCGGCCTGTGTGGAAGCGTCATGGTGTGAGCAGATTTACGCTCAGATAAAAACATCACTGGAGCAACTGGATAAAGCACCACAACCCTTAATAAACTGGCTGGAACAATACCGTTCCTGGCGTCTGGGTATTCGCTTTGAAGCCTACTGGAGCTTTATTCTGGAACTGCTGAAACAAAATGGCCAGATACGGGTCTGGGACGCCCATATTCAGGTTCATTCCGCTCAGAATAAGCCGGCTAACAGGCAAACCCGTGGAGAACTGGATTTTGTTTATCAGGATAAAGCCGGTCAGTTTTATCATCTGGAACTGGCGGTTAAATTTTACCTGTTAAAACCGGATGAGTTTGGTTATGAACGACTCATTGGCCCCAATGGTCAGGACTGGTATGAGCGTAAACTGAGCCACCTGTTTCAGAAACAACTGCCATTATCGGCAACGCCTGAAGCCAGACATCAGCTGGCGCAAGTGGAGGCCTTTAAAAATATTCCGGCAGATGAAATTATTTGCCGCCAGCAGGGTCTGATTAAAGGTATGATTTTTCTGCCCGTGTCCGGAGTGGGTGAACTGAATAAACATGAACAGCAGTGTATTAATCAAGAGGCGCTTACCGGTCTGTGGGCTACTCAGGATAACTGGGCACTGGCGGATCCCGGACAGACTGGCCGGTGGGTGATTCTGGAAAAACTGAACTGGCTGGTTCCGCAGGTATTTTCAGAGCTGGAAGATCGGCTGTACACCTTTAAGGAAATGGATTATAAAATTAAAATTCATTTTCATGCCACCAAACGCAGTCTGCTTATTGCCCGTCTGGATTATAATGAACAGCAACAGCTCTGGCTGGAACAGCAGCGTATAATGGTGGTGGTTCGTTACTGGCCCAGTTATAAAAAGCCGGCAAACAATGAACAGACCGGTAAAAAAGTACCTGAGCAATCAGCTAAAAGCCACTCAGATTCAATAATCATTGAGGGAATTCCTGTTAATGCGTAATAAAATGTTTAATAAAATTACTAAAATTCGTTGTATTATTTTTATTTTAATCGTCACTTCAACGGCGCTGATAAATACCGTTTCGGCTCAGGAAACAGCCATGAGCCCGGAAACAGCCTTGAGCGCACAAACAGCCATGAGCCCAAAAACAGCCAATAAACAAAATACCGAGGCAACCATTATAAATTTTTCAGAATATCAGCCAGGCAGTGGTCAATATACGGTTAAGATGATCATTACAGATGATTATTTACGCATAGACGACAGCATGAATGCCAAAGGTTTTATTTTGTTTGACAGGCACAAAAAAATTATCTACAGCGTCAGTGATGATAACCAGCAGATAGTTCAGATTAATAACCAGCCGGTGACCATACCTTCTCCTGTTGAATTAAAACTCAGTGAGAAAAAACTGCCCGTACCAAAAGACGCACCTTTAATCGAAGGTAAATCCTCTGAACATCATCAGTTTTATGTAAACGAAAAACTCTGTTATGAAATGATTTCAGTACCGGGTCTGATGCCCGATGCGGTCACTGCCATGCAGAATTTTAAACAGGTTCTGGCAGGGCAGCAGGCAGAAACCTTAAGGGTTATCCCTGCTGATCTACAGGAAGGCTGTGATTTGTCTCAGAATACTTTTTATCCTAAACGTTATCTGCAAAAAGGTTTTCCGGTCATGGAAAAGGGGCTTGCCCAGGATCAAAACCTTCCAGAAGGGGATAAACTATCGGCTGCGGATGGTATCTCTTATTCCAGGGTATTAATTAATTACACTCAGGAGCCGGTATCGGTGAGTCTTTTCAAATTGCCGGATTATGAGACACTGCCGTTAAATTAGCGTAAAGCCCAGATAATTGTTTTTTTAAATCATCATGCTGGGTAAGGTAAATTGCAAGTTGTTTTTTATAGATACTTTTCTGTCTTTAGGGATAGTCACTAAAAAATTGTTTAATTTGGCTTTTATGCTAGAATCAATTATAGTTTCAAAATCGATAATACATCATGAAACAAATACTTATAAACGACCATTTTGATGAATTACTAGACCCTTTAGGTCAAAATGCGGCTAACTTTTTTCTGGCAGCAAGTTTGTATTTTGCCCATAAAATAAGCTTCAGTGCTGCTGCAGAATTATCAGAACTAAGTTTTGATGATTTTAATGCCAGACTTAAAGAGCACTTTAATAAAGGGTTTATGCTTGCAGATGAAGATATTGAAGATGATATAACGACAATATCTAAAATTCAGTAAATCTATGATTGTCTGCTCGAATACCAGCCCAATAATTTTTCTATCCAAAATAAATCAACTGGATCTATTAGACAAATGTTTCAGTAAGACCTTTTTACCAGAAGCTGTAATAGATGAATTAATTGGTTATCCAATACCTGAATTTATTTACAAATCAAAAATATCCGATCATGGAAATGCATTTGTAACGGGTAGTTTAGGTGCATTACATCGTGGAGAGTTAGAAGCAATTGTTTTAGCACGTGAGCTTAAGGCTGACTTTATTATACTGGATGATCATCTGGCACGAAAAAAAGCCAGGCGTATGGGAATACAAGTTATAGGTACTCTGGGTGTGTTACTTCTTGCCTGTAAAAAAGAGATTATCTCATCTCATGATGTAAAACATCATATCCATACACTAATAACACAGCATAACCTGTTTATTTCAAAGAGCATTATAGAAGCTGTCAATAATACACTGGAAAAATAACGGGTTGTATTGCCGTACTTTTCTGGTAATTAAATATCACAAATTTCAGAATTATTATTTTACAGGTTGAAAAGTACCATTGAAGTCCTTATTTTTAATAACTATTCTAATGATTGAGGCTCAATACCAATGCCATCGTATATTTTTACCTACAATAAGCAAGATAATAGTTTT
The DNA here is from genome assembly GCA_027076245.1 of Gammaproteobacteria bacterium. Lineage (GTDB taxonomy): Bacteria > Pseudomonadota > Gammaproteobacteria > GRL18 > GRL18 > JANELJ01. Next base: position 10,118 of record JALTKC010000349.1, on the reverse strand, counting down.
CCTGAACGCTACCGGGTGGTTAGTCCAGAGGAAGACGCTGAGTTTTTGCGTCAGTCAGAAAATCTGACAGGTACTGTCCTGAAGACAGAAGCCATGGGATTTCTGGAGGAATTAATGGCACGTTACCAGTCAAAAGAATCCATCATAACTGAAATGGTCGATGCTCCCTACTGGAATTTTATAGAACTTCGCTTTAATCCGGTCAAAGCTGAGGAGAATGAAAAAAATAAACCACAGGGGTACAGCCTCTCTGAGAAATTGGTCTGAATATATCCTTGCCTGTAATGAGCCAAATAAAACCAACCCCAGAGCTTATAAAAAACCTTGATGATCTTGCGTCCCTGGCAAGCTATTCACTCATAGATACCCTTAATTGTGATCCTGAAGCAAAGGCAGATGGTGTTGATCACCTGCCGAGGCAGGTCTTCAGCGGGCATTATGTGCCTGTGATGCCAATGCCTCTCAAGAAACCCGTTTATATAAGCCATAGTAAGCATTTTTTTAGCGAACTGGGCTTTGCAGACAGTCTGGCGCAATCAGATGATTTTATGCGCATGTTTTCAGCAGACCTCTCAAAAATCCCCGAGCCGCTTAGAAAGCTAGGTTGGGCATGCGGCTATGCTTTATCCATTTATGGAACGGAATATTACCAGCAGTGTCCTTTTCAGACGGGAAATGGCTATGGTGATGGTCGTGCTATTTCCATCTTTGAGGGTGTGATCAATGGCCAGCGTTGGGAAATGCAGCTTAAGGGTGGTGGCAGAACACCTTATTGCCGCGGAGCCGATGGCCGTGCTGTCCTGCGTTCAAGTATTCGGGAATTTTTAGCTCAGGAACATATGCATTCATTAGGTGTGCCGACATCCCGCTCTTTATGTCTGTACACTTCTAAAACGGAAAAGGTAAAACGTCCATGGTTTGAACAGGGTTCCTATTCAAAGGATCCTGAATTAATGATTGAAGAGAAGGTGGCTATCACAACGCGGGTGGCTCCCTCATTTCTTAGAGTAGGACAGCTTGAACTTTTTGGTCGTCGTGCCCGTAAACATGAGCACCCCCAAGCGATGGCAGAGCTTGAAAAGATTGTTTTACACTTAATTGATCGTGAGTACAGTGAGGAAATTGATAAGGAGCTAACCTTAGAAGAGAAAATACTCCTGCTTGCAAGAGCGTTTCGTAGTCGTCTTATATCTTTGGTAACAAACTGGATCCGTGTTGGCTACTGCCAGGGTAATTTCAATAGTGATAATTGTGCAGCGGGAGGCTTTACTCTGGACTATGGTCCTTTTGGATTTATTGATATGTTTGATCCGGAATATCAGCCATGGACGGGAGGCGGGCAGCATTTCTCATTTTTAAACCAACCACAGGCAGCAGAGCATAATTTTCATATGTTTTGTGTTGCTGTATATCCCTTGCTAACGTCAAGTAAAAGTGCTCTGGCTGAGCTGGAGGCGATCAGCAATGACTTTTCTGAATTAATGCGGGAAGCAATGGAAAAAATGTGGGCAGAAAAACTTGGACTGTCTGCTTTTGATGGATCACTTTTTAAAGAACTCGTAAGCTTAATGCTGGAAACTTCAGTCGATTATACTATTTTCTTTCGGGAACTCTCGCAAATACCGGAGGACATTACTGCGCTCAAAAAAAGCTTTTATGGTCATTCTATGCATTCTATGACTGATGAAAAAGTTAATGAAAAACTCCTGGAACGCTGGTCCCTTTGGCTGGATAAATGGCAATCACTTATCCATGTGACTTCGCCTGAGTCCCGTGCAAAACGTTCTAAACAAATGAAAAGTATTAACCCAAAATACACTTTACGGGAATGGTTCCTGGTACCTGCATATCAACAGGCCGCTGACAGAGACTATTCTCTTATCAGGGAGTTACAGGCGGTTATGACCAATCCATACAGTGAGCAGTCTAAAGAGACAGAAGAGAAATACTACAGGCAAAAGCCTTCTGAGTTTTTTAATATCGCGGGTATATCCCATGTCAGTTGTTCATCGTAATTCTTAACCTTTTATTTAGGTTAAAGTTCAGGCAGTCTGAGCAGTATGAAACTGTTCCAGGGCTATTTGCTTTAATTTGTCTACCTGCATGGGGTGTCCATACCAGAATCCCTGTACGGTTGGACATCCGATTTTTTTAATGTAGTCCATCTGTACCTTAGTCTCTACGCCTTCTGCTACAATATGCAAGCCCAGTTCTTTTGCCATGGCGACTATGGCCGATATAATCGAATTTTTGTCGCCCCGGGATTGAATGGTGGCAATAAAGGAGCGATCGATTTTCAGATTGCTTAATGGCAGGGTCTGTAAATAACTTAAGGATGAATAGCCCATGCCAAAATCATCCACGGCAATCTGAATACCGTGTCTCGCCAGTCGCTGTAATTTACTGACCACCAGTTCCATATCCTGTACTAATACATTTTCAGTAATTTCCAGTTCCAGATGTGCGGCATTAAAATGATATTTTTCCAGGGTTTCGATAATAAACTGGCAGAAATTATCGGTTTCAATCTGAGAGGCTGAAATATTAACCGCCAGTTTTAAATTGCCGAAAGCAGGGTTAATGGCTAACCAGTCATGCAGTATTTTGCAGGAAGTATCAATCATCCACTCGCCAATGGTATTAATCAAACCGGTTTCTTCTGCCAGTGGTATAAAATCACTGGGTGAAACCAGTCCTTTTTCAGGATGGTTCCAGCGTATTAATGCTTCAACACCGGATATGGTTTCTGTTTTGACGTTATACTGGGGCTGGAAATACACTTCAAACTGGTTTTCCTGCAGACCTTTTCTAATACCGTTTTCTATGGAGAGGTGATGCTGGAACAGATCTTTCATATGGTCAGCAAAAAACTCATGACCATTTTTCCCTTTACCCTTAATATTGTACATGGCCATATCTGCATGTTTAATTAAGGTTTCACTATTGCTGCCGTCTTCCGGGTAGATGGCAGTGCCGATACTGAAGGTGACGTAGACTTCATTACCGTCAATTAGAAACGGCTGTTCAAGTGCTGCAGTCATTTTTTCAACCAGACTCAGAACGTCATCTCTGGAGTTGATATCAGCCAGCATAAGGTTAAACTCATCTCCGCCGATGCGTGCCAGGGTATCGCTGTCCCGGGTGCATTGTTTAAGGCGTCTGGCAACTTCCTGCAATAATTTATCACCGGCCAGATGTCCCAGAGAGTCGTTAATGATTTTAAAACGATCCATATCCAGAAACATGACGGCCAGTTTACGATTATTCCGGTTGGCCTGTGAGATAGCAAAATTAATTCTGTCCTTAAATAAAATCCGGTTTGGCAGTTCGGTCAGGGCATCATGATAGAGCTGAAAATAAATCATTTCTTCAGAGCGTTTCTGTTCGGTGACATCTCTGGCCACGCCATAGATTCCGTAAAAACTGCCTTTAGAATGACTGTCGGGAAGTTCAGATGCATCCAGGTTAATTATGATGGAGCGTGATTCAAAACATAAAGCATCCGCACCAGGGTATTTGGGCAGCATTCTGAACTCAACTTTCTGTGCAGTATCAGGATTACCGGAAAGCGTGTTGAAAGCATATTTTGCTTTTTCCAGATCTTCTTTATGGATAAATTCTGAATAATGATGGCCGGTAAATTCTTTTTGAGTATAACCTAGTAATTCAGTAGCCCGTTCATTAACAAAGACAAATTCTCCCTTCTGATCCAGCATATAGATAATGTCAGGGGAGTTATTTACAAAAAAACGGTAGTGCTTTTCTGAGGTCTGAATGTAATTAGACATGGCATCCAGCTGACGTTTTAATTCCCGTTTTTCTATCAGGTTATTGAGTACCTTAATTAATTCACTGGGGATATAGGGCTTGTGCAGAAAATCTTTAACACCGTGGCGCATGGCCAGGGTGGCATTTTTAAAAGTGGCTTCACCGCTGGTGACAATAATATCGATATCGGGATATCGGCTGTTAACTTCTTTCATTACCTGAAAACCGTCAACATTGGGCATAATCAGATCAAGCAATAGAATATCAATGTCCTGTTCAGCCATAATATCAAGAGCCTGCTGGCCGTCACAGGCCAGAATACAGTCCATATCATACAGGGACAGTAATTCCTGAATGCTTTCACGCATTAATGCTTCGTCATCGGCTACCAGGATTTTTACAGTTTTCGTTTCTTTATCAGATGTTGGACTTATATTCCCATAAAGGCCAGGGCTGTAAAATGCTTCAATATCATTTTTTTTATGACTCATAAAATAACACCCATGCTCCTGTTATCAGGATGCGTCGGAAGGTTGGCTTAATTTTCGGGGCAGCAGAATAACAAATTCTGCCCCTGTTTTACTTTCTTGCCACGTCCCTGATAATGGTTTGCCTGTATAGCGGTTACTGCCCTGTATTGTTCCCCCCAGATCATTTACAAGATTTTTGATAATACTGAGTCCAAGACCTGAATGCTCTCTGGACTTGGTACTTTGAACTGGATTAAATAAATTTTTCATAATAGCCTCAGGAATACCCGGGCCGTTATCCATAATGCGTAATTCTATAAACTGGTTGCCGTTATAATTGACCAGATCACGGGTAATGATTTGAATTTCACCACCCTCAGGCATAGCCTCAACCGCATTTTTAAGTAAGTTGGTTAGAATCTGTTTTATACTATTGGCATTACTGGCAATGGCCGGGATGGATTCATCCAGGTTTAATTCGGCTTTAACCCCGGTTTTAAGAAACAGGGAATCCTCAAATATAGAAATCAATTGCTGGATAAGCTGATTAATATCAACTTGCTTATTATCGGTTGAAGTGTACTCAGGTATTTCTTTGATTTTCAGCATAATATTGCCGACACGCTCGACTTCTTCCATTAAAATTTCCAGCTGACCCTGCAGTTTTTCATCACTGGAATCTTCCAGTTTGTGAGCCAGTATCTGTAAATAATTACGAATCACACCTAAAGGATTATTAGCTTCATGAATCAGTTTGCGAATGGCCAGTGACTGATGCGAATGTTCCTGATCAAGAATGGATTCAATACGTTGGGAAATTTCGTTATCACGGGATATCACTTCAGAGGTGGAACGGGAAAATTCATGCAGTAGTCCCTGTTCACGTTTTAATGACGGCAGACGATGGGTGCTGACCCCTGCAACCAGAACACCGAATTTTTCCTTTTGAACGGTGTTCTGGTTATATAATGATTCCATTAGTGGAATACACAAAATCTGTTCTGAATTTAATAGTTTCTGTAATTGTCTGTCCAGTACGGAATGGCTATGCTCATTGGTTTGATTCTCAGCCGTATCTGTACTGGAAAAGAGTGGGACACGTTTCAGCAGAGCCTGTACCGGCAGAGTCTGTACAGCTGTTAAAGGTATATTGAATTCTGCCAGCAGTTTGTCATCAATATTAGTACCATGCAGGCCATTCAGACTATCGGACTGAGCATCATATTTCAGAAAAATAGTGTTTGACAGGCCGAATAATACATTCAGGTTTAGAATAACCCGTTCAATCCGCTCAATTTCAGAATGAAAGTTTTCAATTGTCTGCAGAGAACTGGATAAAGCGATGGTACGCACATTTTCAGCCAGTTTAATCTGAATGTTTTCATTATCGCTTTGCAGATCAGCTGGAGAATTAATGTTAATGTTCATGCTTTTAGCCGCTTTCTGAACTTCAGCCTGACTTTTTTCCAGTAATTCTTCGAGAACCGCATGGTTTAAATCAAAAACGTCCATCACTTCATTAAAAACCATCGCCCTGTTTTTAAACGGCTCAGCAAGTTTATGAGTAATATTAATTATTTTTATTAGATGTGGCGTACCGGCCAGGTTTTCAGGCGGTTCACGTTGATATAAAATGGCGTCACTTAACAGGGTTTTCTGGTCAAACTGCTGAATAATCCAGGCACCGATTTCCGGTATGCTGGAACCAATCAATTCCTGCTCCATGGCCGTACGCTGCTGGTCAAGTTCAGCAAGGATTGCAATACTGTTACTATCCTGCAGTTCATTAATACGTTTTACATATTCTTCAAAATTGTAGCTTAAGCAGACCAGTTCACCCATTTTGTGTAATAAACCGGCAATATAGGCTTCATCCTTATTGGGGTATCCGGTCAATTGAGCCAGATTCCGGGCAATAGAAGCAGCGCTTAGAGAACTTTTCCAGAAACTGGTCAGAAAGCCTTTGTCATCAAGATTAAAGCGGGAAAAAAACTGCTGTACAGCAGAATTAATGGTAATGGTTTTAACCTGCTTTAAACCCAGAGCCACCACCAGGCGATGAAAGTCCTTATATTCATTCCATTGGTAATAGGCACCTGAATTGGCAACGGACATAATTCTTGTTGTCAAAGCCGGATCGCTTTGAATGATCTGGCTGATCTGATTAAAGTCAACGTCCGGATCTGAAATGATTTCCAGTAATTTTAACAGCGCATGAGGGATGGATGGCAGTTTGCCGAGCTCGGTATGTAAGGTCTGATGGAGTGAAGACTTCTGCATTTTATTATTGTTATCTCATGCAACCACTGAAGAAGATGATATAAGTGTAGGTAATTTCAACCGAAGTTGCAAGTTTTGCAGCTTTTAAGGGGGGCTGGTTCAAGACTGTTTTTGTAAAATTTATCTAAATCCAATATACTTCTCCATAGCACAAATATTCAGGGGGGGCTGTACTGATTTACCCGAACATTTCTATGAGTTATTTCGAGTAGGCAGAAAAATTAACCTGAATAACCAAGTGAAAAATCCAACAACAAAAAAAATAAAGCATGATATTGCACAGGTCATGGCAATTACCAGTGGTAAAGGCGGAGTAGGTAAAAGTTCTCTGGCTGCCAACCTGGGGCTTGCTCTGGCTGAAGCGGGTCATAAGGTTTGTCTGTTTGATGCTGACACCAATCTGGCCAATATTAACATTCTTCTGGGTATTACCCCTTTACATACCCTGGAACATTTCTTTAAGCAGAATATTGCCCTGCAGGACATTATCGTTAAGGGCCCGGCAGACATTGATATTATTTCTGCTGCTTCAGGGGTGTCAGACTTTATTAAACTGACTCGAACTCATCAGCAGAAATTAATCGAAGCACTGCAGATTCTGGAAAAAAATTATCAATACCTGTTGATTGATACCGCCGCTGGTATTGACCATACTAATATAAATTTATTACTTTCAGCCCCGTATTTAATCCTGGTTATTACTCAGGAGCCTACTTCATTGACTGATGCATTTTCTTTACTTCGGGTGTTATTACAGCAGCATTTTAATCGTTCTGTACTGGTTATTGTGAATATGGCAGATAATAAACGTACTGCCCAGTCCACTTTCAGACGTTTTAAAAATGCAGTCAGTCAGTATCTGCATTATAAAGTTTACTATGCAGGTCATATTTTAAATGATAAAAATATGACCCAATCTATTTTAAAACAGGAACCCGTTATTCTGTCCAGCCCAGATTCACCGGCCAGTGAATGTATACAACGGATCAGTCAACGCCTTGTACAGGCGTTCAGTAAGCAGTCAATAAAGAATACGGGATTAAGTGAACACCTGGCAGAAGTGGCTGCACCGCAGCCCGCAGGTAAGCCAGATATTGATAAAGAAGAAAACAGTGACTTTGCTGTCGCAACCATGCATGAAAAAAATATGCTTACAACAAACGGTCGCAAAACAGAGCAGTTTGAGTCATCACAAAGAGCAGAGTCACTGAACTCAACTGTGGAATTTACAGAGAAATCAGCCATGCTTCGGGCCAGTTATCTGGCACGACGTTTAGCCGGAAATGACCATTAATTAATGCACACAGCAGGGATGCAATGTTTGAATAGAAAGATTTAACAATCATAAACCAGGTATATAAAGCATGCCCTCAGCAGCACTGCCACAATCATTGTCGATTCTGGTAACAGATAATGATCAGCGTATGCGCGAAAGTCTTCGAGATCTCCTCGAAGCCTATGGTATGCAATGCTCTGTGGCAGAAGATGGTCAGCAGGTTATGGAGCTGATCAATCACCGGCACTATGATCTGGTCTTGCTTGATCTGAACCTGACCAGGGTGAACAGTTTGCAATTATTACGTAAAGTGCATAACGAACATCCTGATACGGACTTTATTGTACTCAGTGCTGATGCCGGCTTTTCAAGCGATCAGTCAATTTCCCAGTTAGGGGTGCTGGAGATTCTTGCCAAACCCTTTGATCCCCGTATTTTACTTAAGCTGATAAAAAATATTTCAGAGCAAAAACATCACCATTGTGAAAAATCAGCTCAGTGCAAACAGCTGGATACTCTGAGTGATGTGGAAAAAACTCTGCAGGAACTGGAAGATATTATTCATAAGGAAGAACTGCATTTAACCAATGATATTATTAACAACAGCCCGGTGGTTATATTTGTCTGGAATAATTCTGCAAACTGGCCGGTGCAGTTTGTGTCTGAGAACGTAGTTAATTTACTGGGTTATACCGCTAATGAATTTATTACCGGCAAGGTAAATTATAATAATATTATCCATCCTGAAGATATTGAACGGGTTAATTCTGAACGGGCCAATAACAGGGGGAGTATGCAGTTTTTGCATAAACCTTATCGTTTGATCACCAAAAGCGGCCTGGTGAAATGGGTGGATGATTCTTCTACCACTGTGTGTAATGAGCATGGTGATGTTGCTTATTATCAGGGGGTGCTGGTTGATGTTACCCAACGTGAACTGTCCAGGCAGAAAATGCTGAAAAATCAGCGCTCTTTGCAACGTCTGGCCCATCATGATCCTCTGACCGGCTTGCCCAATCGTATTTTGCTGCTGGATCGTCTGAAACAGTCCATTAAGAAAATAAAGCGAATCAAAAAATGCACTGCCTTATTATATATTGACCTGGATAAGTTTAAGGAAATTAATGACAGCCTGGGTCATAATGCCGGCGATAAAGTACTGAAGTCAGTGGCTAAACGTCTGCTGGACAGTGTTCGGGCCATGGATACGGTTGCAAGAATTGGCGGTGATGAATTTATTGTTATTATGGAATCAGTAAGCGATATTGAAGATGTAAAAAAAGTGGCTGAAAAACTCAACCACTCTTTACAGCAATCGGTTAATATCAATACCCATGAATTATTTGTCACATCCAGTATTGGTATCAGCCTATCGCCGGATGATTCTGAAGATCCCGAAGAATTAATAAAAAAAGCCGATGCCGCCATGTATCGTTCAAAACAGCAAGGTAGAAACACCTATCGTTTTTATCACACAGCGGAACAATAAGTTCCTTTTCCTGTATAGCTGAATAAGGTCAACAGGATTATTTATAAGCTTTTGGTTCCTTAATTGCCGGCAGGATCTGGCCGTTCATTAATACGGCTAAATACTGGGTATTATCGTTATTTTTTAACTGCAGCAGATAATACCAGTAATTGTCTTTTTCATGCTTTTTTACTTTCTTTAATTCAATTTCATTGATCGTCAGGTTGCTCATTTCAGGCTGGGTTTTTAACCAGCTGTTGACCTTACTCACCAGCTCATTAATACCTAAAGGTACATTGCCTTCACCCGGTATCCAGGAGGATGTACTGTTAATGTCATCTTTTTTGGCATATACAATAATAGTGGCATCATCCATATAGTCGATAATTTCCAGTGGGAACTGAAAAGCATAACTCTGACTGAAGAAGGCGGATAATAAGATAGCAGGAAATAACTTGTATAACATTATTGAAACCTCTGAAGATTGGCTGAAACAGCTAAGTGCTAAGTATTGTAGAGCAGTCAATTATAACATAGACAGTCCAGTGTCTAAAGATGGTATATTTTATATAAATATCTGCTATGTGGAAGGTAATACCTCATAATTCTGGTGGGGTTTGTTACCAAATATTTGGGTAAAATCTCTGTCAAAATCTATCTAAGCAAATTAGAAATAGAATAACCTTAAATAATATGTGAGAAAAGTCAACATTATGAATTTAAATGAAAAAAAAAGCTGTTCAGGATTGAATTCAGTTAAATGATGAATTAATCTCTTAATACTTGAAAAAACTGCCAGGAATTTTTTTCTGGTAATTAGTGTCTGATTTTTATACTAATTTTTATTATATCAAAT
>JALTKC010000348.1 GCA_027076245.1 Gammaproteobacteria bacterium | reverse complement strand
ATTTGAGTATTAATGGCAAAGGTCAGCTGGTCGGGCAGGAATACGGATAATAATACCGCATCCAGAAAGGAAGTATGATTGGCAACAATCATAACCCGTTGACCAGCCTGCCGGTAATGCTCAAGCCCCTCTACTTCTACCCGAAATAACAGTTTTAAAAGCAGTGTGACAAACCCTTTAATCCATTGCATAAAAACCTCCGAAATAATGAGTTAACCATAGATTAATTAAACGATGTTTAATTGTCAAGTTTTTATCTACGGAATACGCAAACACCGTAATGAAAAACAAAGAAGAAAAAAGGTTTAAATGATTTTTTTCGAGTGATTCTGGGGATTTGTAGCGGAATTAAGATCAACTTCCCCTTCTTCCCTAAAAGGAATACTCAACAGGCTGTTAGAAGGATAAATGGAACCACTGATCTGATAATGAAACGTCTTTGCTTTATCCTGCTGCATACCCTGTAACTGGCGGATAATACCAAAAATAGTGCTGGTCACATTGACGCTAACGATACCTTCAGAAAAAGCCGGAATACTGACTTTTTCATTACTGACCCCGGAGGCAAAATCTTTACCGTTTAACTCAATATCAAAGCTCATCCCATCAATACTGACCGCTTCCCTGCCCCGGTTCATCACCCGCAGACTAACCTGAAACCGCTGCTCCATCAAGGTCGATTCCAGCATCCGCATAGAAGAAATATTAACCTTAAACTGATCTGCCTGAGGCACAACAGACGCACATCCAGCTAAAACCAGCAAAAAAAGAAAAACAGAGGAATATTTAAGAAACATTACAATAAGCCTGAAACTGTATAAGAATTACCAACAACTATAGCTCACCCAAACCATAAACACAAAACAGCAACCAGGCTCTTGCTCTTAGCTCTTGGCTCTTTCTGAACGCTCAACGCTCAGCGCTGAACGCTAATCTCTCACCCCTCAATCCCCTGACTGGCCAGATACTCATCATAAGTCCCCTTAAAGTCCACAATCCCGTCATCGGTCATTTCAAGAATACGGGTTGCCAGGGAGGACACAAACTCCCGATCATGACTGACAAAGACCAGAGTGCCCTTGTAGATATCCAGAGCCATATTCAGAGATTCGATAGATTCCATATCCATGTGGTTAGTCGGCTCATCCATAAACAGGATATTGGGTTTCTGCAGCATCAGTTTGCCATAAACCATACGCCCCTTTTCACCACCGGAGAGCACTTTAACTGATTTTTTAGTATCGTCACGGGAAAACAGCAAACGTCCCAGGATGCCGCGGATAACCTGATCGTCATCATTATCCTGCCCCCATTGTTCCATCCAGTCAAACAGGGTCATATCCGCTGCAAATTCATCATTATGTTCCTGGGGATAGTAGCCGATATTGGCATTTTCAGAAAACTTAACGATACCGGTTTTTGGCTCCAGATCATGGATCAGGGTTCGCAGCAAGGTGGTTTTACCAATACCATTGGCACCGATAATAGCAATTCTTTCACCGACTTCCACCAGCATATTCAGATTTTCAAACAGCAATTCATCATAGCCATTACTCAGGTTCTCAACCTCAAAGGCATTACGATACAATTTTTTATCCTGTTCAAAGCGGATAAAGGGATTTTTCCGGGAAGAGACCTTTATATCATCCAGCTGGATTTTCTCCAGACGTTTACGACGTGAAGTGGCCTGTTTGGCCTTGGAGGCATTGGCAGAAAAACGCTCAACAAACTTCTGAAGTTCCGCCATTTCAGTCTTTTTCTTCTCATTAGACTGCATCTGCCGTTCACGAGCCTGGGTCGCAGCCAGCATATATTCATCATAATTGCCTGGATAAATATTAATAGAACCATAATCCAGATCGGCCATATGGGTACAGACAGAGTTTAAAAAGTGACGATCATGAGAAATAATAATCATGGTGCAATTACGTTCATTAAGCACCGTTTCCAGCCAGCGGATGGTATTAATATCCAGATTATTGGTGGGCTCGTCCAGCAGCATAATGTCCGGATCAGAAAACAGTACCTGGGCCAGTAAGACCCGCAGTTTGAAGCCCGGTGCAATAGCCGACATGGGACCGAAATGCTGTTCTACTGGAATACCCACACCGATTAATAATTCTCCGGCTCTGGACTCCGCAGTATAACCGTCCATTTCACCATACTGTACCTCCAGATCCGCGACCCGCATACCGTCTTCTTCCGACATATCCGGATCGGCATAAATTCGGTCCCGTTCTTCCTTAACCTTCCACAGCTCTTCATGCCCCATAATGACGGTATCAATAACACTGTATTCTTCATAGGCAAACTGATCCTGACGCAGTTTACCCACTCTCTCTCCGGGAGTAATAGTTACCGTACCGCTGGTGGGCTCCAGATCGCCGCCCAGAATTTTCATAAAAGTGGATTTACCACAGCCATTAGCACCGATTAAACCGTACCGGTTACCATCGCTGAATTTAACGGAGACATTTTCAAATAAGGGTTTGGCACCAAACTGAATGGTAAGATTTGCTGTCGAGATCAAAATACTTTTCCTGTTTTTGTTCTTTCTGTTATTGTAAAGGAGGGCATACTGGAGGCGATATTATCCTGTATTAACTGCAAAAAATAAATAGACATATTGATAAAAGTACATTATTCTATTTGCTATACAGGGCCGGATCATACTTTGGTTAAAATATGTTCAACTTGAAATTTATAACCTCTGAGTATCCATTGGCCGTGCTTCTTGATGAAGTTTCGGCAGCAGGGACGCTGCCGAAAAGCCTCCAGGGATGCGCTCTTTATTATAAGAGAAAGGCGTCTTCAGCAAGGAGTACGGCCAATGGATACGGAATTTGCGTCTAAATAAGAATCATTAAAAGTATGCTCCCATCCTGATTTGCTATACATATTTTTATCAAAACTACTCAATAAGAGGATAGCATTATGCCCCGAGGCGGTAAACGTGCCGGTGCCGGTCGGCCCAAAGGAACTGGCAAATACGCGGAACCCACTAAAGCCATCCGTGTACCGGTCAGCATGGTGGATAAAATTCTGGAATACGCACATTCCGGTGGTTTCCAGCTTCCTTTATACGGCGGCAAAGTGGCGGCCGGCTGCCCAGCCCCTACCGATGACTATATTGAAGGCATGATGGATCTTAGTGAACACCTGATCCATGATCCGGCCACCACTTTCTTTGTCCGTGTCACCGGCTATTCCATGATTAATGCCGGTATTCATCCGGATGATATTCTGGTCGTGGACCGCAGCCTCGAAGCCCGGCACGGAAAAATAGTTATTGCAGCGGTTGATGGTGAACTGACCGTTAAACGACTGTATAAAAAAGACAATAAAGTACACCTGCTGCCTGAAAATGATGAATTTGAGCCTATAGATATTGCACCTGAGGAAACATTGCACATCTGGGGCGTGGTCACTAATGTGATCCATGCTTTATAATTGCACTGTAATTAACAACGAACCAGTGATAAAGTAAGCCTCTTTTTTCTTCACCAGGATTTTATTTTTCATGTGGTTTAAAAATTTAAAAATATACCGTTTCAGCAAACCATTTACCCTGTCGCCTGAACAACTTGAACAACAATTAACAGACAAATCGTTTCAACCCTGCGCCTCTACTCAGCCCTCTTCCTACGGCTGGGTATCCCCACTGAATCATCCCGATGCGGCTCAGAACCAGCTGACTCACACCATTGGCCAGTACACCATGTTCTGCAGCCGCCTGGAAGAACGGATATTACCTGCCAGTGTCATTAATGATGCCTTAAACAACAAACTTGACAGCATCCAGAGTGAAACAGGCCGTCGGCCGGTGGGTAAATATAAACAGAGTATTAAGGATGAGTTGATTCTGGAGTTGTTACCCAAAGCGTTTACCCGTTCAAAACGAAGCTATGCCTATCTGGACAGGAAGCAGCAACTGATTATTGTGGATGCGGCCAGCAGCAATAAGGCCGAAGAACTGATTGAATTTTTACGCCAGACTGTCGGCAGCCTGCCCGTTGTTCCACTTAAAACCACAACCAGCCCGGCCACCCTGATGACAGCCTGGTTAAAAGGTGAAAATCTGGCGGATGATTTTGTTATTAAAGATGAATGTGAATTACAGGAAGCGGCAGAAGACGGGGCGATTATTCGCTGTAAACGCCAGGATTTGACCAGTGACGAAAT
>JALTKC010000347.1 GCA_027076245.1 Gammaproteobacteria bacterium | reverse complement strand
GTTAGATAATAACAGGGGGCCCATTTCTGAAATGGTGGTGTGTACGGGATGGCCTTTTTTACCAAACAGATCCCAGAACAGTACCGGGTTGGCGTGATGACTGAAGTTTTCAATTTTAATGGTATCAATACGGGACTGAATTTTTTTATTCATTTTCCCGGCGCTGGCCAGGCCGGATAAATCACCTTTCACATCCGCCAGAAATACCGGTACCCCAATGCGGGAAAAGTTTTCAGCCAGTATCTGCAGGGTAATGGTTTTACCGGTTCCGGTGGCACCGGCAATCATACCATGACGATTAGCGGTTTTAGCTGAAAAGTGAACCTGAGTCTGCTCATTGCCGCCAATTAAAAACTGTACTGCCATATTATCCTCACATATTAAGGCTGTTTTTTTACATCTTAATTTTTCACACAATGAATTACAATCCTCCAGTGACAAAGTCACTGACCCGAACCCCTTTTTTTTATATACTCTATACTTAAAAACAATCAGGCTACACCTAAAACCTGTTAACCTCGGAGAAAAACATGTCTGTACCCTTTATTCAAAAAGAATTGCTGGTGGATCTGAATACGGCGCAGTGGCAGGTTAAGGAAATTAGCAAAGAAGATAACATTCTGGGGCCGGTGGATTACGGCTGGAAACGCTATAAGGAAAACCCGGAAGTATTTACCTTTGGTGAAGGCCTGCTAGCCAGCAGTTCTATACCGGGCTCCAGACGCATGGTTTTTTGTGGTTACAGTCCGCAATGGGAAAGTTTTTATATCTCTTCCATGGGCGGTGCTGCTTATACCTTCCAGCATGTTGGGGTTAATTATGTTTGTCTGTCGGGTCGATGTGAACAACCCAGCGTATTGCTGCTTAATAATGATGGTGACAATATCTCGGTACGCCTGGAGCCTTTTGAAGATTATCAGCAGGTCTGGAAGAGCTATAAAACCAGTACAGAAGATTATGACGGTGAAGAGGTCATTGGTATTTATGCGCTGCAGCATGCTATTTTTGACCGCTGGGCGGATGAATACGATAAAAGACGGGTGCGGGCTTTTGTAGTCGGGCCGGCTGGTGAGCTGACTAATGAAGGGACTATTGCCTCTACTACAGTAAAAAAAGGAAAATTTACTGCTGTTGTTGACTGGTGTGGACGGGGTGGTATGGGGAGTCGCCTGTTTCATCAGCATAATATTGTCGGCTGTCTGTTTGGAGGTGACTGGGTGGACCCTTATAAGCCGAAAGCCAAAGATACAGACGTTTATTTTACCGAACACTTTGGCAATAAAGGTGTTAAAGTCGATAAAGCGGCTACCGTAAAATACTACTACGATCCCAAAATTAAAACCGGAGGTACTTTTGGTGCCAACCTGCATAATATTGGTGATATGCTGATGACCTTTAATTATCGCAGTACCTCCGCCAGTAATGAGGAGCGACTGAAGCAGCATAAGGACTTTATCGTTGATCATTATCTGAAACAATATAATGAAGAAACTATAGAAACCAAAAATTTTGATCATTGTGGTGAGCCCTGTGCTACCGCTTGTAAAAAACTTAATGGCAAGTATAAAAAAGATTATGAGCCCTACCATGCCCTGGGGCCTCAATGCGGTGTTTTTGACCAGAGAGCGGCAGAATTATTAAATGATCATGCTGATGCTATGGGTATGGATGCCATTCAAGTAGGCGGTACTCTGGCCTGGATTATGGAATGTATTGCCCATGATCTGATTCCGGCAGATAAATTCGGCTTTCCTGATAAATCAGAAATGAAGTTTCAGCAGTTTACTGCGGATACTAATGAGTTTGACCTGGTGAAGGATAGTATGCGTAATGCACAATTTGCCATCAAATTGATCAATGCCATTCTCTTTGATGAGCGTGCTGCCGTTTTTCGAAAAGGGATCCGTTCTGCCGGTTATGAGTTAAATGAGCAATTTCCGGATACTGAACCACTGGAACGGGCAGTATTTCTTTCCCATGGTGATAAGGGGCATATGGTTCCGAACCAGTACTGGGTGCCCGGTATGGGCAGTCCTATGCCTTTGATGGGTAAATATTATGTATTTTACGGCGGTGGCTTTACTACTCCGGATGATCTGGGACGTAAAAATGTTGAACGCATGGTGTATGAGCTGATCAGTGACAATTGCGGTATCTGCCGCTTTCACCGTCAGTGGTCAGAGCCTTTATGCGGTATTATTATTAATGACCGTTTTGATCTGGATATTGATTTCAAGGAATTCCATTACCAGCTGGCTCAGGAAATTAATGAACATGAAAAGGGTAAGGCGGTGCCGTGGGAAACCAAACGCATGGCCGAGCTGTTTTTTAATTATCTGGAATATTGCGGCAGCAGCGGGTCTGAGGATAACAGCCTGTTCCGCTGGCAGAACCATGATGATATTCAGCTAACGGCTCTGGCTTTCTGGCAGGCCATACTCAATGCCCAGGAGCAGGCTTTTCAGGCCGGGCCGGATAATATAGCGGACTCTAAAACACCGGCTCAGTATCGTAATGATACATAATACCAATGCGGTAAAATGTAAATATGCTGAATCATAATATGCAGGTTTAAGTGTTTTTGGGGAAACTTCAGGATGCCCACGTCTTCGACAGGGAAGTGTGTCTCTTAACTATCACTTAAGGCATCGGACAGTTCATTACAGATGGTAGTGAACTGATCATCAATATTACGGCCATTCATATAGAGAGCTACCAGGTTTTTCATACTTTGCTCAATTAATCCCATAAAAAAGGCTTCCTGTTCATCAGACAGATCCAGGAATTGAAAACCGCTTTGCATTTCCAGCATTAAATGGTCCATAATTTCTGTTGTTGAGCGTTCATGCTCCTGAAACTGTTTTTCCAGTACACTCATGGTGGAACGTATGTGGTTCATGACCTGGAACAGAGCTGCTTTACGGGTAAAATCAATCAGTCTGGATTCAACACCTTCTACAATAGCGGCAATGATATCCCGGAAACGCCCATACATTATTTCATCATCAACTGGCATGTTTTTGATCAGAATAGAAGCATGTTTGTCATTAAAAATGGTTTTATTATGAAAATCAAAAATACGCCCGCGTCGGGATAATAATTCAAAAATTTCTTCTTCAATCGGGCTGCAGGGCTGGTCAGGACTGCGCAGGGTTAAACTGGAATGCTCCATTCTCAATTGCACACAGGCTGATAAATCAAGCTGATTCAGGGTTTTAAAAATAGCTTCAGCCAGCTCCGTTTCATTGTGTGTGACAAAGGTCTGTTTAATAAACTGTAAAACAATGCCATATTGAGAGGCTTCTGTCATGGCCTGAAAAGCCATATTCTGGGCAATAGAATGCTGAGTTTGTAAATCCATTTTTTTATTCTGGTAGTGTTTTACTTTATCAACTTTTGCCAGTAGTTCTTTAGCGATAAAGGGCTTAACCAGATAATCATCACAGCCGGCTTCATAACTTTTTATTCTTTCTTCTGTTGATTCAAAACCGGTGATCACAATAATAGTGGTATGTTGATCAGGGTCAAGTTCTTTGATACGTTCACAGATAGAAAAACCATCCTGATCAGGCAGGTTCAGATCCAGCAGTACAATGTCCGGCGGCTGCTGTTTAAACTTGTCCAGTGCAGGTAAACCAGACTCAAACGTTTCTGTTTGATAATTTTCACTGAGAAGTTCCTCAATGAGTTCCCTGATATTGGGTTCATCATCAATAATATAGACAAGAGGGCGTTCCATAATGACTCCGGTTGTTTTTTGTCGGTTATTTTCTTTTTTTCCTGCCGCGTTTTTTCTTTTTGGTTTTTCCGGCTTGCTCCTGCTCGAGCTTTTGTTCCAGGACAATGAGTTCCTGTTCAATTATTTTGGGTGTCTCAAGGCTGATACGTCCAATCTGTCCGGCACGCAGTTCAGTCAGCAGTATCTTGCTGGCTTTATTTAAATCCACCTGCCCACCGCCGCGCAGACAACCGCGTTTGCGGCCAATGGCTTCAATCAGTTCCAGTTCGTTATTGGGGACAGTCTCCAGTTTAAAGCGTTCTATGAGGGGTTCAGGATAGGCAGACAGTAAATATTCGGCCGCGAAAAAAGCAATATCATCGTATTCAAAAGCGGTGTCTTTTACGGCACCGGAAACAGCCAGCCGATACATACTGGGCTCGTTTTCAACTTTGGGCCATAATACCCCGGG
>JALTKC010000346.1 GCA_027076245.1 Gammaproteobacteria bacterium | reverse complement strand
GAGAATGGGTGCCCCAGGACAGGCGGGTTTTATCGATCACTTCGCCGTCCTTATTGATCCTTAATAATTCCGCAAATTTACCCAGCATTTCGTGATAAACCGGCAGGCCGATGGTGCCGTCCTGATAGTGTATGGGGGTGCCTTTTATTAGGGTGCTTAGATTGAAAAATGGTGAAGTGATCAGGCGTCTGGCGGGCTCCCAGGTCTGACCTTCATCATAGGAGCGGCTCAGGTTAATGGCGCTGCCGGCCCAGCCGCCGACGGAAACGGAGACATAAAACAGCCAGAGTCCCTGATCAGGCCCGCGCATCACAACCGGGTTGCCCAGTTTACGGATATAACGCCGGGTGCTGTCCCGGGTAAATGAGCGATTTATTATTTCCCTGTCATGATCCCACTGGCCGGTTTGAGGATCCCGGATATTGCTGTAAATACTGACATCTTTATGCCCCTCACGGGTACCGCCGTACCAGAAGGCCATTATTCGGTGATCCGCCAGTTCCACAGCCGTTGCACTGTGGACTTCGGGGGTGGACTGTTGGGAAGCAAAATCAGTCTGATAAACAGGGGTGGTATTACCATTGCCTGATTGCAGAGCCGGGCTTAGTTTGAATTTAGCCGGTGGCGGGCTGTTAAACAGCGACCATAATAATCCGCTAAGAGCCAGCAAGGTCAGGGTAAATAAGCTTTTATTTAGCATATTGAAGGGATATTGCCTAAAGCAGCATGACTGAGGCCAGCCCTAAAAAGGCAAAAAAGCCAATGACATCGGTTACTGTGGTCAGAAACACTCCGCCGGCCAGAGCCGGATCGGCACCAAATTTATCCAGTAGCAGCGGAATGGCAACACCGGAGAAGGCGGCCACCAGCAGATTAATAATAATGGCAATACCGATTACCAGCGCCAGGGTTTCATTGGAGAACCAGATACCGGATATAACCGCCAGTACGACGGCCCAGAGCATGCCGTTAAGAAAACTCACAGACAGTTCCTTAAACATCAGGCTGCGGTAGTTTTTGTCACTTAACTGGCCCAGTGCCATGCCTCGTATGACCAGGGTCAGGGTCTGGCTGCCGGCAATGCCGCCCATACTGGCCACAATGGGCATCAGCACGGCTAGTGCCACCACTTTTTCAATGGTGGGCTGGAACAGGCCGATAACCAGAGAGGCCAGCAGGGCAGTAAGGAGGTTAACGCCCAGCCAGACGGCCCGGCGTTTACTGCTGGTCAGTACCGGGGCAAACATATCGTCTTCTTCACTCAGACCAGCCTGACTCATAAAAGTATGTTCGCCTTCATCACGAATGACGTCAACGATGTCGTCAATGGTAATACGTCCAAGCAGATAGCCGTTATCATCCACAACCGGAGCGGTGATTAAGTCACGCCGTTCAAACAGGGCTGCTACTTCAGTCTTGTCGGTGGAGGCATTAATGCCGTGTAGATCGCTATTCATGACGCTGGACACATAGAGCTCCGGATCATGGGTGAGCAGATCAGAGAGGTATAATACACCCTGATAGATGCCTTCGTAGTTAACTACCATCAGATTATCAGTGGTATCGGGAATATGACCAAGAAAACGCAGGTAGCGCATTACCGTTTCCAGGGTAATATCTGCCCGGATGGAAATGGTGTCGGTATTCATCAGACCGCCGGCGGTGTCCTCATCATAGGACAGTACCGATTCCAGGCGTTTGCGGTGCTGGGACTCCATGGACTGCAGCAGAATACGGGTAACCACTTCCGGCAGATCAGGTAGCAGATCCGCCAGATCATCATGATCCATATCCCGAGCCGTGACCACCAGTTCACTGGTGGGCATGTCTTCAATAAACTGTGCCCGAATGTAATCATTGAGGTGGTTAAGAGTTTCACCCTTATGCTCAATGGCCACCAGTTTCCAGATTTTGTCCCGTTGTTCTTCGTCCGGCAGGGATTCAATTAAAAAAGCAATTTCTGCAGGGTGCAGAGAATTGATCAGCTTGATAACACTGGCTTCCTGGCCAGTATCAATCGCTTTATAAACAGGGGTCAGCTGCTGCTGTAACTGCTGCTGTTTCGCGGCTGGAGAAATGCTGTTTTCTTCTGCCTTCCTGGTTTGATTGTTTTGTGTAGTCTGGGACAAATTTATTTCGCTATTGGTTTTTGCATTTTAAAAATGGTGCTTTATTCAGGTTCATCAAAGCGCTGATTGATTAGCATTTCCAGGGCAGAGCAGGCCTGCTGTTCATCCGGGCCCTCAATGACCAGGGTAATTTCCATACCTTTACCGGCCGCCAGCATCATGACACTCATAATGCTTTTGCCATTGGCACTGCGGCAGGGTGTTTTTATTTCTATATCCGAATTAAAGCTGCTGGCCAGGCTTACCAGTTTGGCTGCGGCCCGTGCATGCAGGCCAAGCTTGTTGCTTATGGTAATATTTTTTTCAATCATACTTATTTTACAAGTTAATTTAGCAGCTTAATTCGACACTTTTTACGAAATTTATCTCAATCCGGCAAATTTTCTTTGTTAACAGGAAAAATGTTAACAGGAAAAGTGCAGACAGCTTAAGGGCATTTAAGTGAATTATCAATAATAAAGATGCTGTCTGAGGCACTGGAGCAGGCTTTCTGAGCCAGTTCGGATAAGCTCAGATCGGCATAATTCATTACTCTGACCAGCATGGGCAGGTTAATACCGGTAACAATAACTTTTTCCTGTTCCGGTGTGCTCTCCAGTAGCCGGGTGGCGATATTACTGGGCGTAGATCCGTAGATGTCGGTAATCACCAGAATACCGTCAGGATTATCCAGTTCAGCGCAAAGTTTCAGAGCCTGTTCCAGACCCTGTTCAATGTCCATTTGAGAGGTGATGACCAGGTTTCTGCACGGGATGGGGGAAACACCCATCATATTAATGGCAGTATCAAGCATACTGCGGCCGATTTCATCGTGGGTGATAAGTAAAAGTGCAACGCCCATGCAATAAAAGCCTTATCATAGGTAAAACAGGAGTAATTGGCTAAATGAATTTAAATAATAAATACTCAACAATTTATATCCATTTAGATTTAGTGGAATTATATGCTCAAAGCTACCGCTTTAATAGTGCTCAAAAGGAATAAACAGGAGGAAGTTTTATTGTAAATAGGGATAAGTGAGTGTAACCAAACTTATAACAGCTCTTTATGACGGGCAATTACAAAATCACGCTGTCTGGAAAAGTATTGTGCCAGACGTTCTACCATATATACTGAGCGGTGCTGACCGCCAGTACAGCCGATGGCAACGGTTAAATAGGTTCGGTTATTGTCCTCAAAGCAGGGTAGCCATTTTTCGATATGTTCTTTGATATCGGTAAACATTTCATTTACGGCCTCCTGCTGATCCAGAAAGTCAACGACAGCCTGATCCTTGCCGGTTAAAGGTCTCAGCTCCGGTTCCCAGTGGGGGTTGGGCAGGCAGCGCATGTCAAACATCAGGTCCATTTCATCGGGCATACCGTGTTTGAAACCAAAGGACAGAAACTGCAGCGTCATGAGGGGCTGCTCTGTCGCAGAGATAATCAGTTTTATTTTATCGCGCAGCTGATGCACATTGGTGGCCGAGGTATCTATCTGCTGGCTGGCCGAATGTTTAATAGCATCCAGTACCAGGCGTTCTCGCTCAATGGCTTCTTCCAGGGAGGTTTGTTCATTGGTCAGCGGATGTTTTCGGCGGGTTTCGCTGAAGCGCTTAAGCAGGATAGCAGTTTGGGCATGCAGGTACAGAACATGGCATTCAATGCCGTTATCCTTAATTTTCTGTATCAGTTCGGGAAAATCGGTAAAGTCACTGCCCAGTGTCCGGGCATCAATGCCGATGGCAATGCGATCCAGGTAGCGGCGGTTTTTCAGGCTTTTTTCAACCAGCTCAGGCAGCAGCTCCAGGGGCATATTGTCGATACAGTAATAATCCATATCTTCCAGCACCTGTAAGGCAATGGTTTTGCCGGAGCCGGAAAGGCCGCTGACGATTTGAAGTATCATAAACTCTGTCCGTTATTTTTCAGGTTTGCAGCTTTAAACTGTAAAACGGCGGTATGTACCATTAAGGCCATATTACGGCCCGCTGAGTGATAAAGCTGAATACCGGGTATTTGCTGAGCGGGTATTAGCTGAGACTGAAATACCCAGTAATGGTATTGTACCTGAGTATGGTTTAAATCAGAATCTTCTGTCAGGTTGATGTCAATAATAAAATC
>JALTKC010000345.1 GCA_027076245.1 Gammaproteobacteria bacterium | reverse complement strand
GGTTATAGCAACTACAATGGCTACAACAACATGAACAGCCGTTTTGATGGTTATAACACTTATGCTAACGAACCATACTATCGTGGTTATTATGCTCCACGTCCATATGCAGCGCCAGTAGCACCTCAGGCTGCTCCTGCTAAGCCTGCTGCTCCTGCCGCTAAGTAAAGCGATAGCAGTCCCAGACTAAAAAAAACCGTTCTGATTAGGTTCAGAACGGTTTTTTTTGTTTTTAGCTCCATTTTGGTGCAAAAAACCTCTAATACTCTGTAAATAATCATCACTCCTGCTTAACTTTCCCTGCTTCACTGCTAAAAACAATTCAAATTCAATAGTCTATAAACTATGGTATAAATTTTGCCTTTTTAGAAATACTATTCAGGTATATAGAACCTGAACTGCTCTGTAACAATTTACTGGCTAAAGTCGGGTGAGATTTTTAGAAAGTTTAAAAAATTGGCTTTTTTAGCGTTTCAACGTAAAATTCCATTTTTAATCTAGATTAAGTAATATGTCTGAAACCAATGAGCAAACTGACACACGGTCAAATAAGGCTGATGAACGCTATCGCCTGACCAGTAAAGTCACTATTGTTGGCGCTGTTGTTAATTTTGTCCTGGCCATTTTTAAAATAATCATTGGTCTTGTTGGACATTCCCATGCTCTGGTTGTGGACGGAATTCATTCCTTTTCCGATTTATTGAGTGATGGACTGGTTGTCTGGGCAGCCCGGCAGGGTAACCAACAGCCGGATGAAGATCATCCCTATGGGCATGCGCGCATTGAAACGGCTTTTGCGGCCGTTCTGGGCGGCGTATTAATTACCGTAGGCCTTGGTATTATTATTGATGCTACCAATCGGCTGGCTTCAGGTGATATTCCGGTACCGGAAACCATGACCATCTGGGTGGCTCTGTTATCAGTGCTTTCCAAAGAGGCCCTGTACCGTTATACACTGGTTTACGCGAATCGTTTAAGCTCTTCACTGCTTAAAGCCAATGCTTGGCACCATCGCAGTGATGCCATATCATCCATTGTGGTGTTAGTCGGTATAGCCGGCAGTATCGCCGGTTTGCCTTATCTGGATGCCGCCGCCGCAGTGATAGTATCCATGATGATTGCTAAAATCGGCTGGGATATTGCCAGGGAGAGTATTGAAGAACTGGTGGATAAAGGGCTGGATCCGGATAAGGTGCAGTCCATCAGCCGGCATATATCCGCCATACCGGGTGTCTCTCAGATGCATATGCTGAGAACCCGGCAGATGGGAGCAGAAGCCCTGCTGGATGTTCATGTGGAAGTGGCACCCAATCTGAGTGTTTCTGAAGGTCATCGCATCAGTGATGAAGTCAGCAAGGAATTAACCCGGCAGTTTCCGGATATTGCACAGGTACTGGTGCATATTGACCCGGAAAATGATGAAGAACAATCCAGTTGTTCACATTTGCCGCTGAGAAAAGATATATTGACTGACCTGGATCAGTGTTGGGCAGATATTGAGCAGTCAAAATCAATAGAAGAAGTGACACTACATTATCTTGATGGTAAGGTAAGTGTTCAAATAATACTGCCATTATCAATATTATCCGATAAGGTAAATGCCAGTCAGTTAAGACAGCAGTTTGTAGATTCAGTAAAAACGCTGGACTATATCAATAAAGTAGAAGTACTTTACCGCTAAATGCACTTTTATGGTGCAATTCTTGCTTTGTGTCATCAATTATGGTGCATGCTTGATGAGTTGACGGTATTTTGCAATTTAATGTAAGTTTTAAAAATAACCCTGTTTCAGGGAATGTGTTTAACCAATAACCTGGAGACAAAGAATGTCCGATGTTTTAAAAATGATTGAAGAAAACGGTGTCAAATTTGTTGATTTCCGTTTCACCGATACACATGGTAAAGAGCAGCATGTCAGTGTTCCTGCCAAAACAGTAGATGCCAGCACATTTGAAGATGGTAAAATGTTTGATGGTTCCTCTATTTCCGGCTGGAAAGGCATTAACGATTCAGACATGATTTTAATGCCTGATCAAAGCACAGCGGTAATGGATCCTTTTACTGACGAGCCGACTTTAATTATTACCTGTAATATTGTTGAACCTTCAACCATGCAGGGTTATGAGCGTGATCCACGTTCTGTTGCTCACCGTGCTATTGAATACCTGAAGTCCACCGGTGTTGGTGATCAGGCTTATTTTGGTCCTGAGCCAGAATTCTTTATCCTTGACGATGTTCGTTGGGGTTCAGACATGAGCGGTACTTTTGTAAAAGTTGACTCTGAAGAATCTGAATGGAACTCTGAAAAAGTCTATGCGGATGGTAATATGGGTCACCGTCCTGGTGTTAAAGGCGGTTATTTCCCCGTACCACCAGTCGATTCTCTGCATGATATTCGTGCTCAAATGTGTCTGACTCTGGAAGAAATGGGTCAGGAAGTAGAAGTACATCACCACGAAGTGGCTACCGCCGGTCAGTGTGAGATTGGTGTTAAATTTAACACCCTGATTGCCAAGGCTGATGAAGTACAGCAGTTAAAATATGTAGTTCATAATGTTGCTCATGCCTATGGCAAAACAGCGACCTTTATGCCTAAGCCTATTGTTGGCGATAACGGTTCCGGTATGCACGTTCACCAGTCTATCTTTAAAGACGGTGAAAACCTGTTTTCCGGTGACGGCTATGCCGGACTTTCTGAAACGGCTCTTTACTACATTGGTGGTATCATCAAGCATGCCCGTGCTCTGAATGCCTTCACTAACTCTTCAACCAACAGCTATAAGCGTCTGGTTCCAGGGTTTGAAGCACCTGTTATGCTGGCTTATTCAGCCCGTAACCGCTCTGCTTCTATTCGTATTCCTTATGAGTCTAATCCTAAGGGTCGTCGTATTGAAGTTCGTTTCCCTGATCCAACCGCCAACCCATACCTGGCATTCTCTGCCATGCTGATGGCTGGCCTTGACGGTATTCAGAACAAGATCCATCCTGGTGATGCTATGGACAAGGATTTATATGATCTGCCAGCAGAAGAAGCTGCTGAAATTCCAACTGTAGCCAGCTCTCTGGATCAGGCTTTAGAAGCTCTGGAAAACGATATGGACTTCCTGATGGCCGGCGGTGTATTCCCCGAAGACATGATCAGAGCCTTTATTGATCTGAAGATGGAAGAAGTCACTCGTTTACGTATGACTACTCACCCTGTTGAGTTTGATATGTACTACAGCTGCTAATTGTAGGTTTCAATGCCCGTCAGGTTAAATAACCTGACGGGCATTGAAAAGTGATTTAAAAAGCCCTGAATACTCTTGAGTATCCAGGGCTTTTTTATGCACTGAAATATTCTGGTAAGTGTGCACTTTCTTAGTGCATAATAGCAAGAACACAGTATTATTCATAACAGAAAATAAGCCTGTTCAGAATTGAATAAGATTAAATAAACAACAGCTTAGATAATAAATACCTGGAATTACCACAAAAAAGGATAATTACAGGAGAATTTCATTTCTGGATCAATTTTTGCTTAATCACTGTAATAATAAGCGGATACTTAAATAAACTATCCGTTATCTTATGCCACCTGATGAGACATGATGTCAAAACACCCATGATAAATTATTCAACAGACAATATACTGGATAATCTCAATACCGCTATTGTGCTTCTGGACAGCAGCCTGAATGTACTGTTTATCAATCCTGCAGCCGAAATGCTGCTGGGTGTCAGTTTTAATAAAATTAATTCCAGAAGCATAAGCAAACTCATAGAAGATCCTGAATTACAGGCCTCAATTCAGGAGACCCTGGACAGTAATCATCCTTTTACCCAGCGTGAGAAAAACCTGCAGTTACAGGATTATGCTGTGGTCGTGGATGTGACGGTTCAGCCAATCTATTCAGATCATAATGAAAAGCAGTTGTTAATAGAATTCAATCAGCTGGATCGGCACCTGCGCATTACTCGTGAAGAAAACCTGCTTGCTCAGCATGAAACCGTCAGAGCCTTATTGCGCAGTATGGCCCATGAAGTGAAAAATCCCCTGGGCGGTATTCGTGGAGCAGCGCAGTTACTGGAGCGGGAGTTGAATGATGAAGAGCTGACCGAATATACCCAGGTAATTATTGAAGAAGCCGACCGTTTAAAAAAACTGGTGGATCGAATGCTGGGCCCCAATGCCCTGCCCAACCGTACCATGGTCAATATTCATTCGGTCACAGAACGGGTTCGAAGTCTGCTTAAGGCAGACAAAATACACGATGTACATATCTTTTTTGAC
>JALTKC010000344.1 GCA_027076245.1 Gammaproteobacteria bacterium | reverse complement strand
ATCTGGAACACCGTGTTCCGCATAACCTGAACCTGAGTTTTAATTATGTAGAGGGTGAGTCTCTGCTGATGGCCATTGATGACCTGGCGGTGTCCTCCGGTTCGGCCTGTACTTCAGCCAGCCTGGAACCCTCATATGTACTGCGTGCCATTGGCCGTAATGATGAACTGGCACACAGTTCCATTCGTTTCAGCCTGGGACGTTATACCACAGAAGAAGATGTGGATTACACCGTAAAATTATTAAAAGAAAAAGTGGAAAAACTCAGACAGCTATCACCGTTATGGGATATGTATAAGGATGGTATCGACCTGTCCACCATTCAGTGGAATGCACACTGAACCGATACTGGACAAATAACAGAGTAAGACTATAAGTTACTGTACAGTTCGTGTAAAATTACCGGATCGGTACAGTGACAAAAATCGAGGTTAAAAAACAATGGCATACAGCGATAAAGTTCTGGATCACTATGAGAATCCACGTAATGTAGGCACCATGGATAATGATGAAAAAGGTGTCGGTACCGGCATGGTCGGCGCACCGGCCTGTGGAGATGTTATGCGTTTACAGATTAAGGTGGACGATAACGGTGTTATTGAAGATGCCAAGTTCAAAACCTATGGCTGTGGTTCCGCTATTGCCTCCAGCTCCCTGGTCACTGAATGGGTGAAGGGTAAAACACTGGAAGAAGCGGGACAGATTAAAAATACCGAGATAGCCGAAGAACTGGCTCTGCCGCCAGTCAAGATCCACTGCTCAGTACTGGCAGAAGATGCCATTAAAGCAGCTATTGATGATTATAAAGAAAAGCAGTCAGATTAAGTCTGTTTAAAGGCTCAATTAAAGCTTTATATAATCCGTCTGGAACAGTTAGAAAAAGGCAAGTCTTATGGCAATTACATTAACCGAAGCAGCAGCAGAACACGTTGCCCGATTTATTGAAAATCGAGGCAAAGGTGAGGCATTACGTCTGGGTGTAAAAACCAATGGCTGTTCCGGCATGGCCTATGTACTTGAATTTGCAGATACCATCGATGAAGACGATCTGGTTTTCGAAGACAAGGGTGTCAAGGTGGTTGTTGATCCTAAAAGCATCGTCTATATCGACGGCACGGAACTGGACTACGGCAAAGAAGGCTTAAACGAAGGCTTTAAATTCAATAACCCTAATGTTAAAGACTCCTGCGGCTGTGGTGAGAGCTTCAGCGTCTAGTAGCAGAGAGTTTCAACGTTTAGTAGTGAGGAGCCTTCAGAGTTTAGTAATAAAGAGCCTTCAGCGTTTAGTAATAAAAAGCTTCAGACTATCACCGGATACCTAAAATGACCCGTAATACAAAAATAAGCGATACTCAGAATTATTTTTCATTACTGGGTTTACCTGTCAGTTTTGACATTGACAAAAAACGCCTCAACGAAAACTATCACGAATTACAGAAAACCGTTCACCCGGACAAATTTGCCAATGCATCAGACCGTGAACGCCTGTTATCAGTACAAAAAGCGGCCCAGATCAATGATGCCCTGCAAACCCTGAAAAAACCATTACAGCGTTCGATCTACCTGTTATCACTGTTTGGTATAGAGCTGGGTGAAAATGACTCCGCAGTCGATCCCGGATTTTTAATGGAACAGATGGAACTGCGTGAAGCCCTGTCTAAGATTGAAGACAGTACAGATCCTCTGGAGGCACTGGACGAAATTCTCGATGATGTTAAACATCGAATCAAGTCTGCTGTCAGCAATCTCCAGACCCTGTTCCAGCAAATACTGGCCGATGATCTTACTGAAGATGAACAGCACAAACTGCTGGCTAAAGCCAAAGCCCAGGTCCTGAAAATGCAGTTCCTGAACCGACTCCAGGAAGAAGCCCTGAACAAGGAAGAAGACCTGGCCAATCAGCTCTAACTAAACCCTAAACCCTAAACCCTAAAACCTAAAACCTAATATGGCCCTACTACAAATATCAGAACCCGGACAATCCTCTGCACCGCACCAGCACAAGCTGGCAGCCGGTATTGATTTAGGCACTACCAATTCTCTGGTGGCCACGGTACGCAGCGGTCTGGCCGAAACCATTGCGGACGCACAGGGCCGACACCTGCTGCCGTCTGTTGTCCAGTTTCTGGGCAAAAATGAAGACGGTTATCAGACGGTAGTGGGCTATGAGGCTCAGGAAAATGCCGTTAATGATCCCACCAATACCATAGTATCCGCCAAGCGTTATATGGGCCGGGGGCTGGACGATATTAAAGAGCACTCCGTCTATGAATTTATTCAGGATGAAGCTTCGAACGTACCGCGTATTCGTACCGTTGCCGGAGATGTCAGTGCGGTAGAAGTCTCAGCAGAAATTTTAAAAGCCCTGAAACAGCGGGCTGAAGAAGCTCTGGGGGGGGATTTAAGCGGTGTGGTTATTACCGTACCGGCCTACTTTGATGATGCTCAGCGTCAGGCGACCAAGGATGCAGCCACTCTGGCGGGCTTAAATGTACTGCGTCTGATCAATGAACCCACGGCGGCAGCGGTGGCCTATGGTCTGGACAGCGGAAATGAAGGGGTGCATGTTATATATGATCTGGGCGGCGGTACCTTTGATATTTCCATTTTAAAACTCACCCAGGGTGTTTTTGAGGTGATGTCCACCGCCGGAGATTCTTCTTTAGGCGGTGATGATCTGGATCAGGCCATAGTTCACTGGATCATGGAACAGGCCGGTATTGAGTCACCTTCTGCCACCCTGCAGCGTCAACTGCATGATAAAGCTAAAGCGGCTAAAGAAGCTTTAAGTGAGCAGGATTCTGCACTTATTGAAATTGACCTGGGTAAAGGTCATCACTGGCAGGGTGAATTGAGCCTGGAACAGTTTGAAAAACTGATTAAACCGGTGATTCGTAAAACCATAGCTCCCTGTCGCCGGGCCTTACGTGATGCCAGTATTGATGTCGATGATATTGAAGATGTGGTCATGGTCGGCGGCTCCACCCGTGTGCCGCTGGTGCGGCAGATGGTGGGCGAGTTTTTTGAAACCGAACCGCTGGTAGACATTGACCCGGATAAAGTGGTCGCCATTGGGGCGGCCCGTCAGGCGGATGTTCTGGTGGGCAACAAGTCTGATGATGAAATGCTGCTACTGGATGTCACACCATTGTCTCTGGGCCTGGAAACCATGGGTGGACTGGTGGAAAAAGTCATCCATCGTAATACCACCATTCCAGTGGCCAGAGCCCAGGATTTTACCACCTTTAAAGATGGCCAGACCGCCATGGCCATTCACGTACTGCAGGGTGAACGGGAACTGGTCAGTGACTGTCGCTCTCTGGCGCGTTTTGAACTGCGCGGTATCCCGCCCATGGTGGCGGGTGCTGCCCGGATCCGGGTGACTTTCCAGATTGATGCGGATGGACTGCTGTCGGTTTCCGCCAGGGAAGAAACCTCCGGAGTAGAAAGCAGTATTCAGGTTAAACCCTCCTATGGTCTGAGTGATACTGAAATTGAAACCATGCTTAAAGATTCCTTCAATCATGCTAAAGATGATATGGAAGCCCGTAAACTAAAAGAGGAACAGGTAGAAGCCATGCGGGTGGTAGAAGCCATTCAGGCAGCTCTGCAGGAAGACGGTGATAAATTGTTATCGGCACAGGAGCGGGATGCTATTCAGCAGGCCATTAATGAATTAACCGAAGTGGCTCAGGGTAATGAACAACGGGCCATTAAACAGAAAATTGAAGAAGTTGATAAAGTGACGGCTGAATTTGCTCAGCGCCGAATGGATGCCAGTATTAATAAAGCACTGGCCGGTCATAGTGTTGACGAAATTACAGAAGGTTCAAAATGACAAAACTAATATTTTTACCCCATGAAGAAATCTGTCCGGAAGGGGCCGTTGTAGAGGCTGAGCCCGGTACCAGTATCTGTGATGCTGCACTGGACAACGGCATTGAAATAGAGCATGCCTGTGAGAAGTCCTGTGCCTGTACTACCTGTCATGTTATTATCCGTGAAGGCTTTGATTCACTGGAAGAAGCCTCTGAACTGGAAGAAGACTACCTGGATAAAGCCTGGGGCGTAGAACCGGAATCCCGTCTAAGCTGCCAGGCCATTGTGGATGATGAAGACCTGGTGATTGAAATACCCAAGTACACCATTAATATGGTATCCGAGAATCATTAAGGGGGAAGGACATGGGACTGAGATGGACTGATATACATGACATTGTTGCTGAACTGGACGAGCTGTATCCCGATGTGGATCCGCAATACGTCAGTTTTCCCGA
>JALTKC010000343.1 GCA_027076245.1 Gammaproteobacteria bacterium | reverse complement strand
GTCTTTCTATGTTCTGGTTTATTATAAACTCGACCTGTATAAAGCATTAATTTTAATAGCTTTTCCCAGTGTTCATCTGTTAAGATAGTTCTTGGCATGGTAATCGTTCTTGTATGTTGATTTTTCGTAAAACCATTATACTTGTTTAACAACTACCATGCTGCCTATTTTTTAACCACAAAAGATCAACAGCCCCTAACCTTAAAAAGAACCCGGTAAAAATACCTTTGTGGTTTTATTATGTAGGTTATGATGTATGAGTGCAGTGGAAATTGAAGCTATATGTTGAACAAAGTCGTTTTGAAAAGCATCATAGCTCCTGTCCTAATCGTCCTGTCCCTCTCTCTATTGCGTTGGTATCATGGTGTGCTGCTGTTTCATACCATGGCAGAAATGTTTTCTGTTATTGTTGGTATTCTAATGCTGGTGGTGGCGTGGAATACCCGCCAGTTTACCCGGAACAATTTTTTAATTTACTTTGGTATTGGTTATTTCTGGGTAGCGGTTCTGGATGCTCTGCATACCTTAACGGTTGCCGGTCTGCCTTTTTTTAATTTTACTGATGCTGAAGTAACTCTGCACTTCTGGGTCTATACCCGTATTCTGGAAGCCTGTCTGGTACTGTCGGCTCCGATTTTTCTAAAAAAGTCCTTTAATATTTACCTTATGTTTACCGGCTTTGCTCTGATGGCGGTGCTGATTGCATGGGGGGCTTTTAATGTGTCCATGCCAGAAATGCTGACAGCAGATGGTTTGACCGGCACTAAAATTGCCCTGGAATATATCATCATTATGTTATTAGTGGTGAGTGTTTTTAACTACCTCAGGCTGCGTAAACAATTTTCTCATAAGGTACTGTTGTATATTCTCAGTTCAGTTTTTCTGACAATTGTATCGGAAATCTGCTTTACGCTTTATAACGATTTTTCCGGTTTCCCCTTTTTTGCTGGCCACCTGCTGAAATTCTTTTCCTACTGGATGGTTTATCAGGCTATTGTGGTCACCACACTTAAGGAACCCTTTTCTGTGTTAGCGGAAACATCAAATAGTTATGATGCTATTCCGCATATTGCCGTTGTAGTGAATCCGCAGGGTGAAATTTCTCAGCTGAACCAGTATGCCAAAGATTTTGCCGGATCCTCAAAACAGGATATTGTGCATCATAATGTGCATCAGTACTTCCATCCTAAAGGCATTGCCCGGGAGCAGTGTGAAATCTGTCAGCATATTAAAAGCATAAAACCCCTGGATTCTAAAATACTACACTTCCCGGAAAAAAACAGCTGGTACAGTTTTTCTCTGGCCACGGTGACAACAGGTCACGGTGTGTTGTCTATGGTGCAGACATCCACGGATGTGTCCCGTCAGGTTATTGCCAGCCGTAAACTGGCAGAATCAGAACGCTTATTAAAAAGTGTGATCAATGCCACGCCGGACTGGATTTTTATTAAGGATATCCATTTTCGTTATCTGTTTGTTAATGACGGATTTGCCCGCGCCCTGTCTCTGAAACCAGAGGCATTTTACGGCAAAACGGATTTAGAAATCGGTTTTGATAAGGAACTGGTATTTGGTAATAAGGATAAAGGAATACGGGGCTTTCGTGCAGATGACAAGGAAGTACTTAAAGGAAAAACTATTTCTAATCCTTATGATCCGGCTACTTTTTCTGATGGTAGTCTGCATATTTTTGATACCTATAAAACGCCACTGTATGACGCAAATGGGGAAGTTTATGCCTTATTGGGGATTGGTCGAGATGTCACAGAACGACAGGAACTGGAAAACAAACTGCATCAGGCCGCTACGGTTTATGACAGCACCACGGAGGGTATTATTATCACCGATGTTAATGCTCGTATTATCGGAGTTAACCGGGCATTTTCAGAAATAACCGGTTATTCAGAAACAGAAGTAATAGGTAAAAACCCACATTATTTATCTGCCGGTAAACATGACAAACAATTTTATCAGCAGTTATGGCATGAACTGAATACCAGGGGACACTGGCAGGGTGAAATAATTAACCGGCATCATGATGGACATTTTTATACTGAGTGGATTGTTATCAGTGCAGTAAAAAATACTGAAGGTGCCGTCACTAATTATGTGGCGACCTTTTCTGATATATCCGATATTAAAGATTCCCGGCAGAAAATTGCACAGATGGCTGAATACGATCAGTTAACCAACCTGCCTAATCGCGGTTTACTGGCCAGGGAACTGGAAAAGGCCATTTCTCGGGCTAAACGCAATAAGACCAAAGTAGCTATAATGTTTCTGGATCTGGATAATTTCAAACAGATTAATGATACTCTGGGGCATTCTTTTGGAGATAAAGTCTTAAAGCAGGTGGCGCAGCGTTTTCTGTCCTGTATCCGTGAGGAAGATATACTATCCCGCCAGGGCGGTGATGAGTTTCTGGTGGTGCTGGAACAGCTAAAGGGGGCTAAAGAAGCCGCTATCGTAGCGCAAAAGCTGATTAACTCTCTGAGTAAGCCGCTGTATATTTCCAGCCATGAGTTTTATCTTGGTGTCAGCATTGGTATCAGCATTTTCCCCGATGACGGCCCGGATCCGGAAATGCTGATTAAAAATGCGGATACGGCCATGTACCAGTCAAAAAATAATCGCAAAAACCAGTTCAGTTATTACACCGAACAGATGAATGAGCGTTCCAAACGGCGCTTTGCCCTGGAAAATCAGCTGCGTGCAGCATTACAGAATAATGAAATTTATGTGGTTTATCAGCCTCAAATTGATTTAAAAAGCCATCGTGTTTACGGTTTTGAAGCGCTGGTGCGCTGGGAGAATAAAATCCAGGGACTGATTTCCCCGGTTGAATTTATTCCTATAGCGGAATCCATCGGCATTATTGATGATATTGGCATCTTTGTACTGCGTGAGGCTATTCAGCATATTAAACGCTGGAACCGGCAATTCAGTAATGATATGACGGTATCCGTTAATATTTCTTCCCGGCAGTTTGATAATCGCCGTTTGCCGGAAATAATCTCATCAGTGCTCAGAGAGCAGAATTGTCCATCTGAACTGCTGAAAATTGAAATTACTGAATCACTATTACTTCAGCAAAGCACTCATATACAGCAATCGCTGCAGGCCATTGCCAGAGCGGGAGTGGCGATTGCCCTGGATGATTTTGGTACAGGCTATTCTTCCCTGAGTTATTTAAAACGCTTTCCCATCGATATTGTAAAAATTGATCAGTCTTTTGTCCGGGATATTACCAGTGATGCGGAAGATGCCATACTGGTTAAAACCATTATTTCTATGGCACAGGGGCTGAAAATGAACACCATTGCCGAGGGTGTGGAAACCTTGGAACAGTTAAATTTTCTGCAGGAGCAGGGTTGTCACCTGATACAGGGTTATCATTTCAGTAAGCCATTAAAAACACAGGATATTATCCCGTTTCTAAAGCAATGGAATGCACAATATGGAGGCATAGAATTAAACTGAGTAGGAGGGGCTGTTTATTGGGGAGACAGTTTAATATCTGAAATCTGTCCCTGGATATTAAACAGCATCCGTGCATTACGGTATTTTTCCTCATTCGCCAGTTTACGCAGGTTCTGCAGGGTTTTAAAAGGGACGTTACGCAGCAGGCTGTTAATTATCCAGTGTGGCAGATAACCGCCAGGGTTAGTGTGTTGAACCCAGGTAACGCGGGTTAATTTTTTGCCAAGAGGTTTCAGGTGGTAAGTGCCATGGGAATGCTGGACACGAATAGCGGAATACCGGGGTAGTTTTTTGCACAGCTGGGCATGGCTGGTACAGAATTCGGGTATAGCCTGTACTTTTATATTAATTTCTCCAGTTTCAGGAATGCGTCTGATCCGGGTATGAAAAATAAAATCGCGGTTCTGAGCTGGAAATGGCAGATGATGCAGCTGATAATGATAACATTCAGAAAACGATTGTCTTAATAGTAATTCCTGATTTTTACAGTGATGAATCCATGATGCACAGGCTTTGATGTCGGTGATGACAGCCAGCAGACTGTCAACAGAAGCTTCTATCTGAGCGACACCTTTAAAGGCTTTTATTTCATCGGCCCAGAATTCTTTCAGGTAGATCTGAATTCCGTCTCTATCCCTGACCATTACCCAGTCATACTCGGAGCTGGCAATACTGATGCCGGCGGCGGAAAGTATTGCCATAAATAATAGCGCTAAACACTTTTTCACCGGCACTGCCCTAGAACATAAAAACTTTCCTTATTCTGTACTATTCCATTTCTTTATACCTTTACTATACTCCCTG
>JALTKC010000342.1 GCA_027076245.1 Gammaproteobacteria bacterium | reverse complement strand
CCGCCAGATAATCATCAAAAGACTGATTATCACTGGCTTCTATTTGCTGTTGTTTTTTAATGGAATCAGCTGCTGCCTGCTGATAAAAATCCTGTGTTTTCTGGTCCAGTGTGACATCACAGAAATATTCATTATGCTGCTGGGACATACGCCGGGCAAAATGATAAAAGCCCTCGTTTTTATCCCGCATGGTTTGCAGCATGATGCCGGAGGGCGTCATCTCCGGATAATGGATTTTTTCACACTGTTCAGCCAGTGAGCGACTATAGGGCTCATGCTCATAACGGCTGTCCAGCATCTCACAGATTCCCCGCATTTCTTCGCAGATTTCCAGCGCCCAGGCCTTCAGTGATATATCACCATCAGTGCGTGACAGCTTCAGCTCAGGATCACGACCATAATGGGCTACATTCAACTCATTGGCATCAATCATTTTCTGCTCATCTGCTGAAATCTGCTCACTGGGATGCAACAGACAGAAAATCATAAAGGCTTCTAAAAATCGCAATTGAGTTTCATTGATACCCAGCGGATCAAATGCATTCACATCCAGAGAACGCAGCTCCACATAACGAACCCCACGCCTGGCCAGCGCCAGCACCGGCTTTTCATTGCCCTGTAAAACCTGCTTGGGCCTGACCGTACTGTAATATTCATTTTCAATCTGCAGCAAATTGGCATTAAGCTGCTGATAAACGCCGTTCACTTTCACGCCAATTTTTTCATATTCTTCGCAAGGGGTTTCAATGGCGCAACTCAGGGTTTTGATATAAGAAGCCAGATTGTTATAACAGGCCTTAACCCCGATCTCATTTTCCTTGTTATTCTGGTAGCCAATATCTCCCATGCGTAAAGACGTTGCATAGGGGTGATAATAGGTATTGTCATTAAAGGACTGCAGATTGGTGGGTGCATCGCCTAAAAAGGATTTACATACCGCCGGGGAGGCACCAAATAAATAAGGCACCAGCCAGCCAAAGCGTTGCAGATTACGAATCAGGCCGAAATATTCCGCGGAAATAAAATCCTGTAATGGCCCGCTGTTAGCTTCCATCTGCTGATACAGCTCCCAGAAAGCCATGGGCAGGGAATAGTTAAAATGCACCCCGGATATCACCTGCATCACCCGCCCGTATCTATGTCCCAGCCCACGCCGGTAGACGGTTTTCATATTGCCCGCATTGGAGCTGCCATAGCGGGCCAGAGGGATGCTGTTATCACCGGCCAGTACACAGGGCATACTGGTGGCCCATAAAATCTCATCACTGAGCTGCTGGTACACATGGGCCTGAGTATTGCGCAGAAAGTCAATCACCTCGTCCGTATGCATTAACGGCGGAGTGATAAACTCCAGCATGGCTTCAGAGTAATCAGTGGTGATATAGGGGTGAGTCAGTGCCGAGCCCAGCACCTCGGGATGCGCCCTGGGGGAAATGCGGCCTTCTGAAGACACCCGAAGGCTTTCCTTTTCAACACCAATCTGGCGGCCATCAAAGACCTGTGCCCCACGGGCATCCAGTATACGTTGTAATCGGCGCCCGGCCTGTTTATACAAGATATTTTCCTCGGCTAAGCTGCATTTTGTCAGACGGGCAGCTTATAACATGCTGAACTAAGCCTCAAGTTATTGATTCTTATCAATACGACCCGGGTCTGTTTTTTATATGCTGCACCCTTGCAGGCACAGGACGGTCACCTAGGAACATAAAAATTATGGTTGCGCATACTTATATAAAAATACTGATTAGCTGGTATAACCATGACGACCGCCAGCTGGCTGGCGAAGAAGCCGTTGCGGGTATGAGCGAAGAGGATGTACTAAAGCTGTTTGATGCGCCCTTCTGGAATCATGCCTATTTATGCAATGCGCTGGAGTGTAAAAAACATTACAACACCATCCAGAAAAATATCGAGCATCTCATCGACCCGGAAAAACACAGCTATTTTCTGGAAATGTTTAAAATTGAAGAACAGCCTGTTGATCAGCCAGTTTTAATCGACTCCCACGGTTAAGGAAGCGCTGAATAATTCGCTGCATTTTGCGATAAAATCACCCCATCTTTATATAACAGGTGGCGATTATGGCGCAGACTGAACAGATCAAATTTTCCGTTAATCAATGGACCCATTTATATTCCCTCACCCAGGCTATTCAGCATCAGGCCGATAATAGCGGCCGCAGCCTGCTGATTGAAGGCCAGCTGCCAGCCACACCATTACCCGCCGACAGCATCCGGCTAGGCTTTATCCACAGCACTGAAACACCCTTCTATGGGCAGACCGAAAACGGCCAGATACAGCTGGGCCTGGTGCAGCTGGAAAACAAACAGCTTACTGGCGAGATCCATGTGGCCGATGATGTCTTTAATGAACTGAAAAAGAACCTGATTGAATATGCCGATATAGAAGGTATCCATATTATATTTAATCTGCAGCTGACAAGCGGGCCGCAGGTGCAGCAATGGCAGATAATCCAGCTGGATTATGCAATGAAAGGTGATCGTTAGATTTTTTTAACCATTGCTGCAAATACCTGAGCACTATTTTACGATTATACTCCAGCCCCATTATGTCACTGTGCCCCCCTTTTACCTGCTCTATGTATTTCGGTGGGGAAGTATTCCTATACAGAGAAAACACCTGCTCCGCCGGTATAACTCGGTCTTCTTTACTGTATAAATAGAGTATTGGTACAGGAGGTAATTGACTAACATAATCAAGGGGACGATAACGATTACTCACTGTATATGATAATGGCCACTGTAATAACCAGGTCAACCAGGAACGGGATAATACCTGCCGCACAATGCCCCGATAATCACTGAATGGGGAAATAAAAATAGCTGCCTCGATATTATGTGGTTTTTCTGACAATGCATAGATTCCCATACTTGCCCCCAAGCTTTGCCCAATCAGAAAAACAGGAAGCTTCCATTCATTCACACCATCAACATAGTCAAATGCCTGGAAAATATCCGTTATTACCCAATCCAGATCAGGCTCTCCCTGGGAGGCACCATAACCCCTGTAATCAAAAATAAACACATCGTAGTTATATTCTGTTAGCCAGCTGACCGCCGCAAAATGACTGCTAATATTTTCACCATTGCCGTGTAGAAAGATAACGATGGCCTTTGATTCCTGCCTGGCAGGAAACCACCAGCCGTGTAGGTTCAAGCCATCAACACTTTTGAAATCAACATCCCTGTATTCGTAGCCCAGCTGCACAGGATCTGCAATCATATTCCTCATAGGTTGAAAAAAAAGATTTGTGCACGCTGGCAAAACAGTTAATAAAAGGCACACAATGGATAATCTAGCTACATACCTCACAAAAGCCCCATCATATATAATTTAAGGAATCATCTGATTAATTCTGGACAAAACAAGTTTGTATCTTAATTCCCCCTGATTCAAGGCAACGAATCGCACGGAATAGCCAGCTATTGGGTCGATTCGCAACGCTGGATGCAAGAAATTTGAGATGTGAGCTCATGAATTATTCAGAGACTCCTTAATGGTACCTGCCTAAATCACAGTCCGTTATATACGACATATCATATTGCAACTTTCCCTGAAAAATAATACTGTATGCCCACAGCTTGTGGAATCATCACATACAACCACAGGTTGAAATGCATATCAAAATAAT
Organism: Gammaproteobacteria bacterium; assembly: GCA_027076245.1. Taxonomy (GTDB): domain Bacteria; phylum Pseudomonadota; class Gammaproteobacteria; order GRL18; family GRL18; genus JANELJ01. The sequence goes on along the minus strand of JALTKC010000342.1, from coordinate 641 downwards.
AGAAACGGAGAGCAAACTATGAAAAAACTAATAGCTGGTACAATTCTTATGGCAGCATCTTCCAGCGCATTTGCTGTTGCACCTGGCGGCCCAGGCTGCGGATGGGGTAATATGTTATTTGAAGGTGATTCTGGCCCTGTGCACTTTCTGGCAACGACAACCAATGGAACCTCAGGTAACAAAACCTTCGGCATGACATCAGGCACCAATGGCTGTTCACTGGATGGCAAGCTAACCTATGGTGGAAAATCCATGATAGGCTCCATTATGGACGAATTTTCCCAGGATGTTGCTATGGGCCAGGGTGATGCTTTGAATGCTGTTGCCGTTATGATGGGTGTTGCACCTGAAGACCGCCAGACCTTTGCTGAAGTCGCACACCAGAACTTCAAGGTGATTTTCCCAAGTGAAAATGTAACAGCTGATCAGGTTATGAACTCTTTGGAAAAAGTCATGAAGGCAGATCCTCGTCTGTCCAAATACGTCAGCTAATCAGTTCAAGCAAAACTACCCTCAGGCTCTGCATTATAGTCGACGCAGAGCCTTCTTAGCGCCTATTGGCCAACCCAAGCATTTTGTTCTTTATGCAAATTAACCAGAAAACAGCAAGCACCTTAAAGCCTCTGCTTTATTTTTTTATA
>JALTKC010000341.1 GCA_027076245.1 Gammaproteobacteria bacterium | reverse complement strand
CCCATGAACAATGGGATCCGCATACCTGGTTATCTCCCATACTGGCTATTAAGCAGGCAAGAGTTATTTACAATGCACTCAGGGAATTGCAGCCGGATAAGGCAGTTCTGTTTGAAAATAATTTCAGGCAGCTTGAACAGCAGTTAATACAGCTGGATCAGAGTATTGCTGACCTTTTCTCTAAAACCGATAAACATGAGTTTCTTACCTTTCATCCGGCTTTTTCCTATTTTGCCAACCGCTACCATCTGAGTCAGCGCTCAATTGAAATTAACGGCAAGGAACCTTCAGCCAAACAGATTGCGGCTCTTATCAGCGAACTGTCTGACAGACAGGTGCCGAATATTCTGATAGAACAGCAGTTTAATACCGTTATTGCCCAAACCATAGCCCGTTCTCTGAATGCCGGTTTATTGACCATCGATCCGCTGGCTTATGATTATATTCACAATATGCAGGACATTGCCAAAAAAATAAATCGTTCATTATTTTAGATAATATACGGCTCATATTATTGTATAATCTGTTGTATGAATAAAATACCCGCCATAGAAATCAGGGATCTGAACTTTTCCTTTAATGAGCTGCCGATACTGGAAAATATTAATATGACCATTGAGGCCGGTGATTTTGCCGGTCTGGTAGGCCCTAACGGTGGTGGTAAAACCACTTTACTGAAGCTGATTATGGGCTTGTATAAAATTCAGAGCGGTACCATTCGTTTATTTGGTCAGCCCATAAAAAAACATCGAAAAAGGATTGGTTATGTCCCGCAATACGCCAATTTTAAAAGTGACTTCCCCATATCTGTACTGGATACCGTGTTACAGGGCCGACTGGGTTTAACCCGTTCATTTGGCGGTTATGGCAGAAAAGACAAGGAAATTGCCCATAAGGTGATGCAAGAGACAGAAATTGAGCATCTGGCACAGCGTTCCATTCAGGCACTGTCCGGTGGACAGATGCAACGGGTACTGGTGGCCAGGGCGCTGGCAACAGAGCCTGAGATTTTGTTGCTGGATGAGCCAACCGCCAATATTGATCAGCGTTCTGAAAAAGATATTTTCGATCTGTTTAAAGCCATTAACCAGCGTATGACCATTTTAATTATCTCTCATGATATTGGTTTCGTGTCCGATTATATTAACCGGGTATTCTGTCTGAATAAAACCCTGGTCTGTCATGATGCCTCACCAGTAACCAGTGATACGATTCACGCACTTTATGGTGGACATGTTAGTGAAATTCAACATCATTCACATTAGGCTGCTAACTTACATGACAAATTTATCTGGATAAATAAGTATAATGGATTTTTTAAATGCCCTGATGACCCAGAGCTTTCTGCAAAATGCTTTATTAGGCGGTATTCTGGCCAGTATTGGCTGCGGTCTGACCGGCAGCTTTGTGGTGGTTAACCGTATTGGCTATATGGCTGGCGGTATTGCTCATTCGGTGCTGGGAGGAATGGGGATAGCTTATTATCTGAGCTATGACCCCTTTATTGCCGCTATTATATCAGCGCTGCTGGCCGCCATTATAATTGGCGTCATTAAACTGAAATGGCGGCACCAGGAGGACACAGCCATTGGTGCTATCTGGGCAGTGGGTATGGCTATTGGTATTATCTTTATCAGCAAGTCTGACGGCTATAATGTTAACCTGATGTCTTTCCTGTTTGGTAATATCCTGATCATTTCCAGTGAACAGCTGTATATTATGCTGTTTATGGATCTGGTGACGCTTGCTTTTGTCGTATTGTTTTATAAACAGCTTATTGCCATTTCATTTGATATTGAGTTTGCAACAGTTCGTGGTGTACACGTTAACCTGTTTTACCTGCTGCTGCTCTGTCTGGTGGCTATTACGGTGGTCTTACTGATTCAGGTTGTGGGGCTGATTCTGGTGATAGCTTTATTAACCCTGCCGGCAGCCATAGCCAGACAATATGTACAGTCTATTGGTGCCATGATGTTACTGGCGGTATTACTGGGGGGCCTGTTTACCAGTAGCGGGCTGTATCTTTCCTATGAGCCGGATCTGCCGGCTGGGGCCACGATTATTCTGGTTGCCGGTGTGGTTTACCTGCTCTCCAGTCTGTTTAAATCGCTGCTTACATCCAGACGTTAATACTTATCTAATCCAGCAGAATAAACTAACGAGCCTGTTATCTATGCAGATTGACCAACAACAAATTCATCTGGCTCTGGCTTTTGGTACAGGGCTGTTACTGGCTTTTATAATCCTGTGGTTTTACTTTCGTCTGCAAAAGGCACAGGCGCTTGAGCTGTTAGCCAGTCAGCTTAAAGTACAGCATGACAACCAGCAGCAGTTACTGCAGCTGGATATTGAAAACCTGGAAAATGAACTGGATCTGCTGCGGGATCAGCTGCAGGACAGAGAACAGTTGTTAGTAAAAAAAATAGATGAGCTTAACCAGCTGCATGAGCTCAAAGGTATTTATGCCACCCGGGCGGCACAGATCAATGACTATAGAGATGAGCTGAAAAAGTCAGCACAACAATACCAGGATCTGCAGGCTCAGTATCAGCAATGCCTGCAGGAGCTTTCAGAAACCCGTATTAAGGCAGAAGAACAGCTTAAAGCCAGCCGACTGGTCATTGACAATCTGGAACAGTCAAAAGAACAGCTTACTCAGCAGTTTGAGCATCTGGGTAATAAAATATTTAATGACAATAGTCAGACCTTAAAGCAGGCCAGTCAGCAGGAGTTGGTTCAGCTGTTAACCCCATTTAAGGAACAGTTCAGTGAGTTTAAGCGTAAGGTGGAACAGATCCATGAACTGGATTCCAGAGACAGAGTCAGTCTGTCCGAACAGGTTAAACAACTGTCCAGTCTCAATCAGAAAGTCAGTGAAGATACCGAAAATCTGACCCGGGCATTACAGGGTGATGTCAAGTTTCAGGGTAACTGGGGTGAAATGATTCTGGAAAACCTGCTGGAAAACAGCGGTCTTAGAAAGGATATCGAATACCGTATCCAGCCGTCTTACCGGGACGAAAATAATAAGCTGTTCCGACCCGATGTGGTGATAGAACTTCCAGATCAGAAATCGGTGATTATTGATGCCAAAGTATCCCTGAAAGCTTATACTCAATATGCAGCAGCCGTAGAAGATAATGACAGACAGCAATCCCTAAAACAGCATATTGCTTCACTTAAAAACCATATCCGCCTGCTGTCTGAAAAAGACTATGCCTCCCTGGACGGTCTGCAGTCACTGGATTTTGTGATATTGTTTGTGCCGGTTGAACAGGCTCTGATGCTGGCGATAAATGCAGAACCGGAAATGATTTTTGAAGCCTTCAGGAAAAAAATCATTCTGGTTAGTGCAACGACTCTGCTGGCAACGGTGCGTACCATTGAAAACTTCTGGCGCTATGATCGTCAGCAGTCCAATGCGGAAGAAATTGCCCGGCGGGCAGGGGATATGCTGGATAAATTCTCATTGTTTGTGGAAGAACTGGAAAATATCGGGGTTTATCTGGATAAGGCAAAAAGCGCCTATACCACAGCACATAATCGTCTGGTCAGCGGTAATGGTAACCTGGTCAGTCGGGCCAGAGGGATCCAGGAACTGGGCATTAAGGGCAGAAAAGGTCTTGACTGATGGCTGAGTATGTCAATCCTTTTGGTTCATTCCAGCTTAAGCGCATTCCGGATCAGGACAAAAACCTGCAGGCCTGGAACAGCGCTGATACCTATCTTCTGAACCATCTTAATGAGCAGATGACAGCAGAGGAACTCACTCAAGCCAGTATCCTGATCCTTAATGATGATTTTGGTGCCCTGACTGTCAGCCTTGCCCAGTACGGCTGTGATACGTTAAGCGATTCTTTTGTCAGCCATCAGGCTATAAAAAACAATCTCCAGACCAATTGTCCGCAGTTTTCCGAGCGGGTGCAGTTTATAAAAAGTACCGAAGTCCTGAGCAGGCATTATGATCTGGTCTTATTTAAAGTACCTAAAATATCCGCTTTTCTGCAGCAGCAGATGCTAAGTCTGGCGGGTCATATTAACGAAAACAGCCGTATTATCGGGGCGGTTATGGCCAAAAACCTGCAACGTTCCATAATAAATAGCCTGAAAAACTGGTTTGCTGAAGCTGAAGCTTCTCTGGCCTGGAAAAAAGCCCGGCTGATTTTGCTTAAAGCGCCTTTCCAGGCCGGCTTACAAGACAGCAACAATAATGGCCTGCAATATACCCTGGAAGACGGCAGCAAAATTTTTGGTTTAAGTAATGTATTCTCGCGTAAACAGCTGGATATCGGC
>JALTKC010000340.1 GCA_027076245.1 Gammaproteobacteria bacterium | reverse complement strand
AAGCCATTGATTTTAAGGAAACCATGGCGGTTATCGATGATAACTATGAGTTTACCCCGACCTCATTTATGAATGGTGCGCTTTATAATGAAGCCGGAGAAAATAACGGCTCCTGTAAGCTGTTTGCCTTTGCACAATTACACAATCTCTCAGAACAGGAAACCCTGGCCAGCTTCGGCGCTTATTACCGGGACGATGTCCTGAAAAATCCCGATGCCGACAACCATCAGAATATCCGTAATTTTATGCAAAAGGGCTGGTCAGGGATAAAAATGGCTGGAGAAGCCCTTAGCAGTAAGAGCCCTTAGCAGTAAGAGCCCTTAGCAGTAAGAGCCCTTAGCAGTAATAGCTCTTAGCTCAAGAAGTCTTTAATTGAAAAAAGATATTGTTTCAGCTGGAACCGGCCTGATAGATTTCCTGATCCACAAAACGTTGATGCTTTTTAAGTGCGGGAAGCAGAATTTCATCCGTATAATGACAGCCGGTCTGCTCTACAACAGCCTGCCCGCTTTTTCCGGTTTGTTCGGCAAGGTGACCCTGTCCTGCCGACAGGCGTTCCAGCATGGGCTGATAACCCTTCTGCCATGCGACAAGATTTGGAAATGGTTCTCTTAGGGCTTTTAATATAGCCAGGCCGGCATAATCCAGATCACCCCAGAAATAATAATCAGGCTCAGTCGGACTTTCCTGATACCAGTACTGTTCTAATTGCTCAAGTGTAGAAGATACCTCCGGGCTGTTAATAATACTAAAGACCACATTGTTTCTATGGCGTATATGTTTACACGAAGCTTTAAATCCGTAGCTGTAAATAACCACCTGATCTTCAGGAGCAGTTGTGCAGTATTCAAGAAAGGTATCCTGATTTTCAATAAATAATATACTGCGGATAGTCCTGGGGAGGTAAGCGTTAATAATCAGCGGACGGGTGACTATATTCGGGTAAAGTGATGGGAACAACTGTGCAATCAGATTGCTGTGGTTGTCCAGAAATTTGGAATCGGATAAAAAACATGCACAGGATAGCTGTCTTAGGCTTAATGGCTTTGTTAAGCTTTTTCCAATACAGATTAAACCCTCCATAATCTGTTCAGCGCTCCAGCCGTCTTTTTTTAGCGGTGTGTCCAGTAAACCAGCAGGATTTTCAAAAAATTTCTGATACTGCCTGACCAGTTCGTTCCAGTGACGGGTTTCAGGGTTAATGCGGGGGCGCTGCAGCCATTGTCGGACTAATTCTTCCTTATTCGGATTAAAAATAAGCCGAGCCCGCTCATAAACCACATCCTGTGCGTAATAGTTTCTGGCCAGTTGCAGTTGAAAGATTTCTTCTTTTTCAGCCAGTTGTTTAATACAGGACCAGATAAAATCGGTATTTTCATCAAAACGATAAAGTGATTTAAACAATGGACTGCTCTTTTTTATATGCAGAACGGGTGCTCTTTGACGAGTATCGAAGCCCTGTTTGTCCAGCTGGTTAATAAACCAGTTAAGAATAGCCTGAATTTCTGGCTGTTCAGTTACAAAAATGGGCGGTTTTGATGAGTTCAAGGCGGCTAATAAAATGAATAACTGGAATTACAAAAAGAAACAGACTAACATAAATCTAACTTTGAGTATAACCGCGTTTCTGAGCTGTAGCGGTATTACTACAGAGATGGAATAACCGGATTCAGGAAGAATCCGGCTTAAAATAATAAATAATTATCAGCTATTCATTTTTCAGGTTCTGTATCACTGCGTTAAGTGGTAAAAAGCAGCTTGTCTTTGCATAATTTCAGATTCCTGAATGGCTGAGTATTGTACAGGTTTTTTTATACTATGATTTTTAAACGATTTATTCTACTGTTGACTCTTTCACTGTTTTTGTCCGCTGTCAGTTTTGCCGATGAAGGCTTTCCTGGCAGAGAAAAATACCCTGACATTCCTTATATATCACTTACTGATTTTTATCAGGGTTATATGGAAAACAAATATCTGGTCGTCGATGTCAGAAGTCCCTTTGAGTATGATGTTATACAAATTAAGGGGGCTGTTAATGTGCCGGTTAACTCAGATAGTTACTATAAAGATATAAATGAACTGGCAAAAACTACCGACAGGACCATTGTGTTTTACTGTAACGGCCGGCGCTGTATGAAATCATTTAAAGCGGCAGCTAAATCAAAACTATCTAATATACTGGTATATGATGCCGGTGTATTTGAATGGGCAAAAAAATACCCTGAACAGTCGGTACTTATGGGTGAGTCACCCCTTCCGGTTGATAAACTGATCCCCAGCAGTAAGCTGAAAGAGCATTTTATACCACTGGCCAGGTTTGAAGAACTTATTCCCCAGTCCATACTCATTGATGTTCGAGATAAGAAAGAACGTCGCGGCAATGGTCTGTTTCTGCTCGTAGATAAGTCTGCTCCTCTGAGCAGACCGGATAAACTGGAAAAGTACGTTAATAAAGCCATTGCTGAAGATAAAATACTGCTGGCCTATGATGAAGCCGGTAAAACGGTGCGCTGGCTGCAATACTATCTGGAAAAAAAAGGGCTGAAAAAATATTACTTTATGAAGGGCGGTGCTAAATACTATGCCTATCAATAAAGAAGAATCAGGATCACTTTAATCATCACATTTTATTCTTATATGCCTGTAAATTTTTAATCAGGAAAAATGTCAATGCAGCTTGCTGAACACAGCTCTGAGGTTATTTTCGGCTGGGATCCGTTCTGGGTTTCTACCGTCATTTTTATAATGACCTATGCGGTGGTTATCAGTGAACGGGTCAACCGTGCCATTGTGTCCCTGCTGGGCGCTGCTATGATGATTATGCTGGGGGTTATTAACCAGCAGGCGGCGATACGTGGTGTGGACTTTAACACCATTGGGCTGCTGACCGGTATGATGGTCATAGTCACCATTACCCGGCGTACCGGGGTGTTTCAGTATATTGCCATCTGGGCGGCTAAAAAAGTCCAGGCTTCTCCCTGGGGAATTATGCTGATGCTGTCGGTGGTCACGGCCGTATTTTCCGCACTGCTGGATAATGTAACTACGGTATTGCTGATAGCGCCCATTACCCTGCTGATCACCCAGGAACTGGATGTCCCTCCTTTTCCTTTTCTGTTTTCTGAAATCTTTGCGTCTAATATCGGCGGTGCCTCCACCTTAATTGGTGACCCGCCGAATATTATGATTGGCTCTGCCGTTAACCTGACGTTTAATGATTTTGTAGTTAATCTGATGCCGGTCGCCATTGTGGTAATGGTTGTCAATCTGATGATTGTTTACCTGATCTGGGGTCGCAAGCTCTCGGCCAGTGCTGAAAAACGTCAGCAGGTCATGAGTTTTGATGAACGTCAGGCACTTAAAGATATTCCCTTGCTGAAACGCGCCTTATTTGTTCTGGCACTGGTGCTGCTGCTGTTTATGAATGCCCATAACCTGGGCCATGAGCCGGCCACTATTGCCATGGGCGGCGCGGCTTTATTAATGCTGCTGGATAACCTGGGCCGTTCTGCCCATGCCCAGGCAAGCAATGTGGATCAGTGCTTTCAGGAAGCGGAATGGATCACCATCTTCTTTTTTGTGGGCCTGTTTATTGTCGTAACCGGTATTGAACATTCAGGTGTGCTGGCCTATCTGGCTGAACAGATGCTGGTCGCCACGGGCGGGGATTTTAATGTTACGGTGGTGGCGGTCCTCTGGTCATCTGCTATTATCTCTGCCCTGGTGGATAATATCCCATTTGTTGCTACTATGATCCCCATGATTAAGTCCATGGCTCCGGCTTTTGGCGGAGAAGCGGCATTAATGCCCATCTGGTGGTCACTGGCACTGGGTGCCTGTCTGGGCGGCAATGGCTCACTGATTGGTGCCAGTGCCAATCTGATTGTAGCGGGTTATGCGGAAAAAGCCGGTTTTCCTATTACCTTTTTAAAATTTATGGCCTATGCCTTTCCCTTAATGATCGTCAGTATTATTATTTCCCATTTATATATAGCCTGGCGCTTTCTTTAGGTCTGTCAGGTTTCGCGGAGTCAGAAAATGACCAGTATGAATATCAGTGACATTATTATACCGACCAGCTGTGTACAGGCCGGGGACAGTGTTAAACATTTTTTTGAGCTGTGTATCAGGGAAAATACCCCCGCTCTGCCTTTTAGAGATAAAGATGGGAATATTAAGGGCTTTGTAACGCTTAGAGAAGTCATGGGCAGGGACTGTCTGCCCAACTATCTGGTGGAGCTGGCGGGTATTTTAAGCAATGATATGAACTGTGTATCCAAAGCCACAGAAAAAATTAGCCGTCTGTTCAGTAAAA
>JALTKC010000339.1 GCA_027076245.1 Gammaproteobacteria bacterium | reverse complement strand
AAAACCCTGCCCAAATATTTTTCTGCTGAAGGCTGGATGCTCTCCACCTGGTGGTTTAAACCCGAATACCGGACATCAAAATAAGTCATGCTTTATTATGTAATTAAACGCCTGCTGTTAATGATACCCACATTGTTCGGGGTCATGCTGATCACCTTTGTGATCACCCAGTTTGTTCCCGGCGGTCCGGTGGAGCAGTTAGTGGCTCAGTTAAGCGGTCAGAACCAGATGACCGAAGCCGGTGGTGTCACCAGTGATTTATACCGGGGAGCAGAAGGTATAGACAAGGAACGTCTGGAAGAAATTAAGGCGCTGTACGGTTTTGATAAGCCCCCGGTGGAACGTTTTCTGATCATGATGAAAAATTATCTGACCTTCGACTTTGGAGAAAGCTATCATCATCATGAGTCGGTGATTGATCTGATTATCAGCAAACTGCCGGTATCCATCAGTATTGGCATGTGGTCCTTTTTTATTACTTACCTGACCTGTATTCCCCTGGGGATTGCCAAAGCCATCAGGGACGGCTCCCGCTTTGATACCATTACCAGTACCATTGTACTGGTGGGTTATGCCATACCCGGCTTTGTGCTGGGTATTTTACTACTGGTTCTGTTCGGCGGGGGCAGTTTTTTTGATGTTTTTCCACTTAAGGGACTGGTTTCAGACAACTGGGATCAGCTTGGCTGGTTTGACAAAATACTTGATTATTTATGGCATATGGTACTGCCTATTATTTCTTCCGTTATCGGCAGCTTTGCAGTCATGACCCTGCTGACTAAAAACAGTTTTCTGGAAGAAATCCGTAAAAACTATGTAGTAACTGCCAAGGCCAAGGGGCTGACCAGTAATCAGGTGTTATACAAACATGTTTTTAGAAATGCCCTGATCCCGCTTATAACTGGTTTTCCGGCCAGTTTTCTGGCGGCTTTTTTTGCCGGCAGCCTGCTGATAGAAACTATTTTTTCCCTGGATGGTCTGGGACTGCTGTCCTATGAATCCATAGTCCGGCGTGATTATCCGGTGGTTCTGGGTTCCTTATACTTATTTACTCTGCTGGGGCTTATTACCAAGCTGATCACCGATCTTTCCTATGTGCTGATTGATCCCCGCATCAAGTTTGATTCAGCCGGTCAGGGAGGTTCCTGATATGGCTTATAATGCCGAGCAGCTCACCAATATGTCACCCAATATGCGGGCCTGGGTGCGTTTTAAAAATAATAAACGCGGCTATTATTCTCTGTGGATTTTTTCCATCCTGTTATTTACCAGTTTTTTTGCCGAGGTGATCAGTAATGACAAACCGCTGGTAGTTTATTATGACCACCAGTATTATTTCCCGTTGTTTCACAATTATCCGGAAACCACTTTCGGCGGTGATTTCGTTTCAGAGACGGATTATAACGACCCCTATATCAGGGACAAAATTACCCAGGGCGACAACTGGGCACTGTATCCGCTGAACCGTTATAACTATTCTTCGATCAACTATTTTGCCGATCAGCCCAATCCGGCACCGCCTTCGGATCAGAACCTGCTGGGTACAGATGATCGGGGCAGGGATGTACTGGCGCGTTTGATCTACGGTTTTCGATTGTCGGTTATTTTTGCCCTGGTACTGACCGCCATTGGCGTGGTGCTTGGCATTTTAATAGGCAGTCTGCAGGGTTATTTTGCCGGTAAAGTGGATCTGATCGTACAACGTCTGATTGAAATCTGGGCATCTATGCCGGAGCTTTATCTGCTGATTATCTTTGCCTCTATCTTTAAGCCCAGTATCGGTCTGTTAATTGTTTTATTATCCCTGTTCGGCTGGATGGGACTGTCTGATTATGTTCGGGCTGAATTTTTACGCGGGCGCAACCTGGATTATGTTCAGGCCGCCCGTTCCCTTGGAGTATCCAATATGGGGATCATGTTTAAACACTTATTACCAAACAGCATGGTCCCCGTACTGACCTTTTTACCGTTTCGGATCAGCGGAGCTATCCTGGCCTTAACCAGCCTGGATTATCTGGGGCTGGGTGTACCACCTTCTACCCCCAGTCTGGGAGAACTATTGTCCCAGGGCAAGGAAAATATTGATGCCTGGTGGTTATCCATGACTACATTTACGGTATTAGTGGGTACACTGGTGCTGTTAATTTTTATCGGGGAAGCTTTAAGAGAGGCTCTTGATACCCGTCGGGGATAGTGCTATTAGCCAGAAGAATAACTATGACATCTAAAAATATACTGGAAATAAAAAATCTTAGCGTAAACTTCAGCACGCCTGCAGGAGAAGTTAATGTCGTGCGTGATATTAACTTTGCAGTTAAGTCCGGACAGACTATGGCTCTGGTAGGAGAATCGGGTTCCGGAAAATCAGTTACAGCCATGTCTATTCTTCGTCTGCACGATGAGGAAAAAGTAAACTATTCTTCAGGTGAAATTTTATACAAGGGAAAAAATTTATTAGGTCTGGATGAAACTGAAATCAAGCGGGTACGCGGGGACAAGATTTCCATGATTTTCCAGGAGCCTATGACCTCCCTTAATCCAACCTTTACCGTAGGCGATCAAATTATAGAACCGCTGTTAATTCACCGTGGTATGAATAAGGCCGAAGCAAAAAAACGGGCACTGGAATTAATGAATCTGGTGGGTATTCATGATCCGCTACATCGCTTTGATGCCTTTCCCCATTTATTATCCGGGGGGCAGCGTCAGCGTATGATGATTGCCATGGCTCTGGCCTGTGAGCCGGAGTTATTAATTGCCGATGAACCCACAACGGCACTGGATGTCACCGTGCAGTTGCAGATTTTACTCCTGCTGGAAAAACTGCAGAAAGACTTTTCCATGTCAGTACTAATGATTTCCCATGATCTGAATCTGGTTAAGCGCTTTGCCGATCAGGTATGTGTTATGCAGGATGGTAATATCGTTGAGCAGGGTGATGTTGAAACTATTTATAACAGGGCAGAACACCCCTATACCATTAAGCTGTTAAACAGTGAACCGGAGCGAATGATCCCTGATGATGAAACCGAAGGCTTAAAAAACAAACCGCAATTATTAAGCGGCAAAAATATGTTCTGCCACTTTTCAGTTAAAAGCGGTTTCTTTCGAAAGGTGGTCAGTACTGTTAAGGCAGTGGATGATATTGACCTGTATCTAAAAGAAGGTGAAACACTGGGCATAGTAGGGGAATCCGGTTCTGGTAAATCCACCCTTGGACGCTGCCTGTTGCGTATGGAACAATGTCGGGGCGAAATATATTTTAACCAGTCCCGTATTGATGATTTAAAAAACCGGGAACTAAGACCCTTAAGAAAAGAATTCCAGATTGTATTCCAGGATCCTTACTCATCACTGTCACCCAGAATGACCATAGAACAAATTATCGGTGAAGGTCTTAAAATTCATTTCCCAAAATTAAACAAGGCACAACGCCGGGTTAAAATTAAAAAAGCACTGCGTGAAGTTGGCCTGGAAGAAGATATTTTATGGCGTTACCCCCATGAATTTTCCGGCGGTCAACGCCAGCGCATAGCCATTGCCCGGGTTGTTATTCTGGAACCCAAACTGATCCTGCTGGACGAACCCACCAGTGCTCTTGATGTCTCAGTACAGAAACAGGTGCTGGCTTTGTTAAGGGAACTGCAGCAGCGGCATAAAATTTCCTATCTGTTTATTACTCATGACTTAAAGGTGATTCAGGCGGTTGCTCATCGTATTATGGTTATGAAAGAAGGCCGGATTGTTGAAGTGGGTGAAACAGAGAAAATATTTAGCCGGCCTGAGAAGGATTATACACGGCAGTTGTTGACGGCTTCTTTGTTTAAGGAAATAGCTTGAATAAAAAAACCAAAGAAAGACATCAAGTTGGCAGAAAAACGAAAGCAGGATTATTTAAACAGAAGGTGATTTTATGAGTGACTTAAAAAAATATATTTCTAAAAGAAAAGAGAGTGATAGTGAGTTTGCCAAAGACTTTGATGATGGTTACCAGGCTTTTAAAATTGGTGCAGTCTTAAAGCAAGCAAGAGAATCTTCTGGATTAACACAAGAGCAATTAGCAAAAAAATTGAATACAAAAAAATCAGCCATTTCCAGAATTGAAAATCATGCAGAAGATATCCGTTTATCAACTCTGGAAAAATTTGCTCAGGTGCTTGGTAGAAAACTTGAGGTTTCAATAAAATAAAAAGTCAGCACATAACAAAGGATTTAGAGAAAAATCACATAATTTCTACATCTGATCCTATCGATTTATTATCAGCAAAAATCTTTCAGCCTCTTTATATTATGGGGGTTTTCAAATATTCACTTGGTTTTATCTATAAACTTCTTTTTGT
>JALTKC010000338.1 GCA_027076245.1 Gammaproteobacteria bacterium | reverse complement strand
CTTCAATTCCGTGATTTAATTCAGTTTTTGATATTTCTGTTATGCAGACATAGTCCCTTAACCATTGCAGCAGGTATAGTTCTTCCGGCCAGTCGGGGCGGCCAACATAAAATACCGGTTTGCGGCCAAAGGCCGCTTCCGCAAACAGGCCGTAACCCGGCTTGGTAATTAGTACATCGACTGACTGCACAATATCAGTAAAGCTCATTGAGATATCCTGCATACTGTGCAGCCAGCTTTTCCCACTGCATTTTAATGACTCACCGGATGCTCCCGGTCTGTCCTGCAGAATAATATGAACATTTTGATAGTCCGGCCAGTTTTCCAGAGATATCTGACTGTCTATACCGCCCAGAGTCAGCAGGACAAGAATGGTTTTATCTGTTTGCTCCAGCTCAAGTTCATCCAGTAAACGCTTTCTTGAGTTTTTACCGGTGGTGACCAGAGGCTGAATGGTTTGACTATTGGCTAACCAGGGCATGGGCATGGAGGGTTGAGGTTTTAAAAATACCCTGGCCTGACTATACGCATGACGCATAAGCGCCATATAGTCTTCCATTTCTTTATCCTGCTTAAAATAGCCTGATAAAATATCAACCCAGTTCAGAGAACAGAGGGCAAGCGTTTTAATGTCCAGCTTTTGAGCCGCAAGTAAAGGCAGATAAGGTATGTCGGCCACGAGCACATCAACCTTATTGTTTCGCAGAATAGTAAGCTGCTTCTGAAAGTTTTCTTCCCAGTGATTATGAAAAGTCCGATAGGCCAGACGGGTGGCTGCTGTTTTAACCGTAACCGCATCATCCATTAACAGACCCACATCACCATCAAAATCAATGTGGTTGAATGGCACCTTGATTCGGGCGGACAGGATTTCAAGGGGCAGTGCTGTCTGTATGGATACAGTATATTGAGGATAAGCCTGTTTTAAGGCATTAATAACCGGGGCAATCTGAGAAAGGTGACCATAGCCATGACTGGAGACGGCAAAGAGGATATGCTTATGCATCCCAGGCATCTTCAGCCAGATCTTCTCCATAGTAATGGGTAATTTCTTCGTCTTTTTTAATTTTTTTTAGCGCCATAACGGTAAAGTCATCATAATAGGCCGCATTGGGTTTATTGCTGTGGTTGATGTATTTAAAATCATCCAGCACCCGATAGCCCCGATCTTCTTCTACCCACAGCACATACATACCATCTTTTTTGGCCGGTTTGTGTTTAAACTTGCCAATAAGCTCACCCTTTTTAATGTCTCTGGAGGCAAACAGGCCTTTGCCGTGAATGTCACTGTCTTTTACATAAACCGGTGGTTTAGTCTTTTTGATCTTCTCTTTTTTCATAGTTTTTGTGTCTTTTTATACGATTAATTCATCTTTAGTTTTTCTCAGCAATAAAAGTAGCCCGTAAAGGTGCGGGATAGCCTTCTATGGTTTTATTATGATCATCGGGATCCAGAAAGGTTTGCAGAGAGTCATAAGGCATCCATTCGGTAGTACGCTGCTCCTCAACCGAGGTCTGGTTAATATCCACAACTTTAATATTAATAAAGCCACAACGCTGCAACCACTGGGTTAAGGTCGGTACACTGGGCAGAAACCAGACATTGCGCATTTTGGCATAACGGTTATCCGGAACCAGAGCTTGTTTTTCCGCACCCTCTATAATAAGCGTTTCCAGAACCAGCTCCCCGCCTTTACGCAGAGCACTTTTTAACTGTAATAAGTGGTCAATCGGTGAACGACGGTGATACAGTACCCCCATGGAAAAGACCGTATCAAAGGCATTTAAATCCTTTGGCAAGCCTTCTATTCCCATGGGCAGAAGATACACTGGATGATCACCGGTAAAATGCTTGATGGCCTGAAACTGCATCCAGAATAACCAGGATGGATCAATACCAATTACCAGTCGTGCACCCTCACCATACATACGCCAGCAATGATAGCCGTTGCCGCAGCCCACATCCAGAATGGAGCGATTTTTTAAGGGGGACAGGTATTTCCTGATCCGCTGCCATTTCCAGTCTGAATGCCACTCGGTATCGATTAGCAGATCATTAATCTTATAGGGGCCTTTACGCCAGGGGGATAATTGTTTCAGATTTTTCTCAAGCTGAACCATATCAATATGGTTGCAGGTGATGTGCAGATCATCTGAATTAAAATCAACGCTGGCCGTTTGACATTCAGGCAGTTGCACAAGTGCCTGCTGCCAGCGGGGATAATCACCATGAGTGTCTGCTGTCAATGTTTTAAGCTGTTCCGGCAGAGTTTGTGCCCAGGATTGCAGAGGGGTATCCTGCATGGCCGCATAAAGGGATGAGTATAAATGGTTAAGATCCGGCATAGGTATTTACTTAACGGCAATGAGAGAAGCAAAATTAAAACACTGAAACCACTGTTCGGTCTGTTTAAAACCAGCCTTCTGCAAACGGTTTTTATGCTGTTCCAGGGTTTCCGGCAACAGGACATTTTCCAATGCCTGGCGTTTCTGGCTGATTTCCATATCCGAATAGCCATTGGCTTTTTTAAAGAAATGGTGCATGTCAATTAATAGTTGCTGTTCCTGCTCATTTTTATAGTTAAGCTTTTCACTTAAAATCAGAATACCACCGGGCCGCATACCCTGAAAGATTTCAGATAATAAGTGTGCTCGTTTTTGCGGGGCTATAAACTGCAGGGTAAAGTTCATAACGACTATGGATGCATTGCGGATCTTAATATCACTTATATCCGCACAGACAAAACTGATTTTCTGTTTACTTTCTATGGGTATTAATTCATTCGCCTTTGTGAGCATGGCCGGAGAATTATCGACAGCAATAATACTGACGGATGGGTCACTGATGGCTTTGGCCATAGACAAAGAAGACGCACCAAGAGAACATCCCAGATCATAGCAAACACTGCCGCTCTGATAAAATTCGGCAGCCAGTATCCCGGTCATGGCAACAATACTGGCATAACCGGGTACCGAACGGTTAATCATATCAGGAAAAACCCTGGCCACCCGTTCATCAAAATTAAAATCCACCAGTTTATCCAGCGGCCGGGCGTAAATGGTATCTTTGGTCATATCCGTTTATATAAGCTTATTATAAGAGCTTGTTACAGAAGCTTGTTATAAGAGCTCTGCCCAGAGATCATGTTCACTATTATCAATAATTTTAACATTGACAAAATCTCCCGGGTTCAGACCAGCCATTTGATCAAGTTCCGCATCTTCCAGAGCATCAATAAACACCAAACCATCTACTTCCGGCGCATCCGCCGCACTGCGTGCCACCACGCCTTTTTCATCAATACTGTCAATCAGTACCCGCATAGTCTGGCCGATTTTTTTGTGCAGTTTATTAAAACTGATTTCCGCCTGCCGTTCCATTAAGCGGGCCAGTCGCTGCTCTTTAACGTCTTCCGGCACTGGCTCAGCAATCTGATTAGCGGCAGCCCCTTCTACGGCTGAATATTTAAATGCCCCAATCCGGTCAAACTGGATCTCTTCGGTAAATTCCAGCAGTTCTTCAAACTGGGCTTCGGTTTCACCAGGAAAGCCGACAATAAAGGTACTTCTTAAGCTAATATCCGGACAGATTTCTCGCCAGGAGGCAATACGCTGGAGCATATTTTCAGTATTGGCCGGACGCTTCATAGCCTTTAGAATATCGGTATTGGCATGTTGCAGAGGGATGTCCAGATAAGGCAGAATCTTACCTTCAGCCATTAAGGGGATCACATCATCGACATGGGGATATGGGTAAACATAGTGCATACGTACCCAGGCATCCAGCTCGCCCAGAGCTGAGGCCAGTTCCTTAAAACGGGTTTTTACCGGACGTCCCTGCCAGAAGCCGGTCTGGTATTTAACATCTATGCCATAAGCCGAGGTATCCTGAGACACCACCAGCAGTTCCTTAACCCCGGCATGCACCAGATTTTCGGCTTCCTGCAGGACTTCACCCACCGGACGGCTGACCAGTCGCCCCCTGAGCGAGGGGATAATACAGAAACTACAGCTGTGATTACAGCCTTCCGATATTTTTAAATAGGCATAATGCCGGGGCGTTAATTTAATTCCCCCTTCGGGGATCAGGCTGGTGTACGGATCGTGCTGTGGGGGAATATGTTCATGCACGGCTTCCATAACTTCTTCCAGGGCATGGGGGCCGGTTACTGCCAGAACATTAGGGTGGGTCTGTTTAACAATATCCCCTTTACCGCCCAGACAACCAGTGACAATAACCTTGCCGTTTTCCGCCAGCGCTTCACCAATGGCATCCAGTGACTCTTCCACTGCGGCATCAATAAACCCGCAGGTATTGACCACTACTAATTCTGCATTCTGGTAGGAATCAC
>JALTKC010000337.1 GCA_027076245.1 Gammaproteobacteria bacterium | reverse complement strand
TAAATAATCTTTCCCTTAATATCCTTTACCCCTCCTCTCGACCGACCATAAGGGAGAGAGGAGGTAAAGGATATTAAGGGAAAGATTATTTAAGGGTAAAGGGTCTTAAAAGGAGCTAAAAGGTTTAAAGGCACAACACATTCGATGTTATTTAACTCAAAACAGGACTGAGACCAGATGAACAAGGAATCGGATATTATGAAACTGCAACAAATTCAATTACAACTCAAACGCATTAAACGCACCTACTGGATGCATACTCTGGCGCTGCTCATTGATCACTATGAAGGCGCAATAGACGATGAACGGCATAATATTCTTGACAGTATTCTTGAGGTATTAAAATCTCTGCATTTTAAAGATTCACTGCTGACATCCCAGGCTATTTTGCGGTTTCAGAAGATGTTTTGTTTCAATTACCGCTTTTACAAAGGCAAACCAGCCATATTTTGGGATCCAACCAAAACCGCCTTTAGAGATTTTGCCAAAAACGCCGATATTCATATTTATGAGGGCTTTGACTCCCACCCTGCGCCAGATATTCTGATGCGCTGGTTTGCCGAACGCTTTGAACAGGATCGACAGCTTAACTGACGGAAAATAACATGGCAAAACTTCTCTCTTTTTTAGGCCGCAACCGCTCTTCTGCGCCAGATATTTCCAGAAATAGCACTGATGAGCTGGATCCACTGAAACTGCCTCCCATGACTGCGCCAGAACTGTTCTCTTATCTGGAACTGGATAATCATATTCTGGCCATTAAACGCCTGGCATCGGTAAATGATCACTATTGGAACTCTCTGTATCAGGCGACTTTGAATAATGCCGCCGATGCCATACAGCTGATCCCAGCCTCGGCGGCTCATCACCATGCCGGGCCGGGTGGTCTGCTGACTCATACCATTGAAGTCTGCGCCAATACCATGCGGATCGCCAAGGGCTGGCAACTGCCACTGGGTGTTGGCCCGGAAGAACGTGCCAGACTGGAACCTTTGTGGCGATACGGCCTGTTTGCTGCCGCTTTACTGCATGATATGGGCAAAACACTGGCTCTGGTTCGGATCACACTGGATTTAAAAAACGGTCAGACTCAGCCCTGGTCACCGTATCTGGGTAAAATGCCGTCCAATACACAATCCTATCGGGTAGATTTTCAGATGGCCGATTATCAGCTGTACCATCCACTGTCTGTCTCTCTAATGGATTTACTGCCCCGCTCTGCCCGGCACTGGCTGTTACAGGATATGAAACTGGTGAAACAGTTACTTGCCTGGCTCAATAATGATCCCTATGAATGCGGAGAGGTGGGTGAAATTGTCCGTCAGGCCGACCGGGAATCCACTGCCGCCGATCTTAAACTCGGTGGCCATCAAAAACGCTTCCCCGGTGTTTATCAGTTGCCGATGATAGATCGCTTAATGACAGCACTGCGCCATTTATTACAGGACGGTACCCTGAAAATCAATCGAAATGGCGCTGCCGCCTGGATCTATCAGGGCCGGGCTTATCTGGTCTGTCGCACTGTAGCACAGGCCGTTCAGCACTATCTGTCTGATCAGGGAGCCACCGATATTCCCAGTGATCCTACCCGGCTATACGATACCTGGCAGGAACATGGTTATGCACTGGAAAATGCCGAAGGCGGCGCTATCTGGAAGGTCAACATTAAAGGTGAGAATTATGATTTGACGTTAACCGTCCTGGTTTTTGAAGCCACCCGATTGTTTAAAGTCGGGCATCTACCGGCTGATTTTAAAGGCACAATCAAGGTACTGTCACAGGATACTGTGGTTGAAGAGCCGCAAGGTACTGCCGATAATGATAATACTGTCACAGAGATCAAAGCATACAAAAATACTGCAACAGATACAGTCAATACAGAAGAAACTGAAATAACTCAAATCAAACCCCAACTAAAACCGGTTCTGGACGACTCAGCTGATCCTTTTGATCTGTCCAACAGCACCAATACTGGAACAGAGCAAGCCGATACAGCTCAGGCCAATGCACAGAAAACTGCAACAGTTCCTGATATTACGGACACTGGATCAAGTTCTTCTGCCACAGAAAAAACGGAACTGGCGCAATCCAAAGTGCATCATCCACTGGATTCTGGCGCAGTTATCCAGGATATACATGATGCTCCCAAACCTAATGCACCGGAGGTCGGACGGTTTTTTGTGGACTGGATCAAACGCTCTATTGCTGATAAGTCATTTCGGGTGAACCGGGCAGACACCCCTGTTCATATTGTTTCAGAGGGTGTTGTTCTGGTTTCACCTAAAATACTGCAGCTGTTTTGTGAAAAAATGAAATATAAGCAGATAACCGGGAAAAAAATGACCTGGATGGTTGTCCAGACCCAGTTTCATAAGCTGAAAATCCATATCAAGACAGCCAAACACTATAATGTTCATAAGTTTCAGATCAATGGCGATAACAGAACCAGCTATCTGAATGGTTATCTTTTACCGTTTGATGTATTTTTTGATGAGGGGGAAGTACCGCCTGTTAATAAAAAACTGACGCATATTGGGTAGGGCATTAAGATACAAACAGCCCTGAAAATACAGGCTGTTTGTACGATTTTAAAGTAATTTCTGAATAGCAACCATAGCCGCAATCCCGACCACCATAATGCTACCCAGCTTGATGGTCATTCGATCACCTAATTGGTCAATTTTCAGATTCATTTCCATACGCAATGCCTCAATCTTAACATGCGTTTCTGCTATGTCACGCTTGAGTTCTGTACGACAAGCCTCAATCTTAACATGCGTTTCTGCTATGTCACGCTTAAGTTCTGTACGCAACTCTTCAATGTCACGCTTGAGTTCTGCACGCACCCCTTCAATGTCACGTTTAAGATCATTGGTACTGTTGATCATATCCTTTTTGCTAACCAGAGTAGAATCCATATAGTCGGTCAGTATGGTCGCCTGCACTTCTGCCTGCTCCCGGGTAAAACCCACTTCT
Source organism: Gammaproteobacteria bacterium (assembly GCA_027076245.1). Taxonomy (GTDB): domain Bacteria; phylum Pseudomonadota; class Gammaproteobacteria; order GRL18; family GRL18; genus JANELJ01. The sequence continues at coordinate 1,378 of JALTKC010000337.1, read as the reverse complement.
TCTAATTTGTTTGCATAGGATAAGGAATCAAAAACAATCATGTTTTCTGCCATTTTTATTTCTCCTGTCATTAATGATTTAAACCCAGGAGAACACCCATTGAGGATAATTCCCCAATGGGTCGTGAAGTCACATCTTATGTCTGTTTAGACAACACTTTATTTCAAGATGCACAAGTGTTTAAGGGCGTTACTAAGACAGTAGTAACCACTGTTAAAACCTTAATATTAATATAATTATAGCTCCGGGATTTACTTTATACAAACCACATATAGATGGAGTTAATATTATGAAAATCAATGAATTACTGGAATACTACCTGTGCATCAAAATCAATAACCCCAGAACAGCCAAAAATTACCAGTCTGTTGTTAATCTGTTTTCTGCGTATTGCCATGATCTTCCAGTGGATCAAATCAATTACAGGCTTATTAAACAATGGAAAGATGACCTGCTCAGACAGGCCTCTGCAACAACATGGAACACTTACCTGAGACACATGAAGGCCTTATTTAACTTTGCCCTGAAAAAAAAATAATTAACGATAACCCTTTTTCTGATCTAACATTCTCCCCTGTTTATCAGAGTAAATCTAAAACTATTACCCAAAAAGAACTGTCACAGCTTCTGAATTTCATCAACACGCACCCTGAAACCTGTTATCCAGCCTGGTTCTGGGCATCAGTTACCCGTTTTTTTTATCTGACCGGGATCAGAAGACGACAATTAGTTAATATTCAATGGCAGGATATTAACTTTAAGGAGAAACTGGTCATTTTAAGAGCCAGCGGCAGTAAAAATTATCTGGAGCATAAACTCCCCCTGACTCAGACATCAATCAGAGATTTAAACTCCATGAAAAAACAGCATGAAAAACTGGATATATTTGATAAAAATGCCCAGGTTTTTAATATCACGCTATTTAACAAAAATTATTCCGGTAAACAAACCAGTGTCACTCAAATATCCGGTTTTTACAAAAGACTTGCAAAAAGTACGGGAATTCCTGTATCTCCGCATAGGTTTCGGCATACAATGGCAACAAAATTAGGTAGTTACCCCAATATAAACATTTCCGTATTATCTAATATACTAGGCCATACAAATATCAGGGTTACTCAGCATTACATTGAATCTGACATCAACCCACAAAGGGAACTTATAGAAATATTGGAGAAAGACTTGACAAACGGAAATAAATACTCAGAATAGAACAAAATGTGTTCTGTTTTAAAGGATATTTGAGTATTTTTAGGGACTTGATATTTAAGACAATTTTTACAAATTAATCTAATTTATATTAAAAAATGGTGCCGGCACCAAGAGTCGAACTCGGGACCTACTGATTACAAGTCAGTTGCTCTCAAACACTAATTTT